>JAAEOH010000098.1 GCA_024244645.1 Hyphomicrobiales bacterium | reverse complement strand
GCAACTGCGCGTTCTCGAAGATCGTTGGAATAGGGCTTGGTCATACATGCTGGCCTCCTCATCCCAGCAGCCTTCTTGAATCATAAATCAACCGAAAAGGGAATCCTCTTGATTCAAAGAAAATGTGACCAGCTCTAGAGATGAGGTCGTAAATGCTGGGTATGGGTATTCGGTGATGGGAGAACCTTCCGACCGCGCGGAATACTCAATGGACAATTACGTGGAACTGCTAAACGATTGGGGATGGTCTGGAAAACCGGAACTAAAACCAGCCTGGATACGCTCCTGATTTTGCAGGGAATTACAGAGACCGTAATTCCCTTAGAGCCTGAGCTAAAAGTTGATCAAACAAAACATTCTGCACCGGCATTGAAACCGGTCCCGGCTAACCATATGTGCTGGTTCTGATCATCACTTCTTTTGGCGGAAATCGATGACGGACACCAAAAATTGCGCCGCGAAGGACAAGCGCAATCTGGACCGCCGGAAGGCCGCCTTAATTTCACTACAACTTTCTGTTTTTGCTCGATAAAGACTAAAGGAGCATACCCAATGAAAACCTCAATCGCATCGCTGCTTGTAGCTGCCGCCGTAGCTGTTTCCGCCACCCCGGCCATGGCAGCAAAGGTAAAGCTTGGCCAGCTGGCCTGTTCCATCGAAGGGACAGGTGGGAATATATTCGTGTCCGGTAAATCGCTTGGCTGCCAGTACACCTCCATCAGCGGTTCCACGGAGCTCTATACCGGCAAGATCGAAAAATTCGGTCTTGATATCGGCAAGACAGACATATCCGAACTGGTCTGGGTTGTTCTGGCACCGAGCAGGAATGTCCCGAAGGGCGCGCTTTCCGGGACCTATGTCGGTGCGAGCGCCGAAGCAACGGTCGGTGTCGGCGCCGGCGCGAATGTGCTGGTCGGCGGATTCGAAAATTCCATATCACTGCAGCCGGTCAACCTGCAGATCCAGACCGGCCTGAACATTGCCGCCGGCCTGTCCAAGTTTACGCTGACGGCCAACTAAGCCGGCGAAAAGCCCACATCTTCTGCCGCCCGGCCCTGTCGTGTGCCGGGTGGCAAACCTGTCTAGTTTGCTGCCCGGTGCGCCGCCGCAATTTCCATGCACCTGAGACGCTGCACTCTGCTGTCTTCCCGCTCCATAAACTGACTTTCATCATCATCTTGCCGCCGTCTTCGGCAACAGGATCGGCGACCCTTTAGTACGGCTCCCACACTGGTCCCCTGTCTTTGCCGGTGCTGGTCCTCCCTGTTCCATCGGACGTTTTCTATAGGATGGTTCCAGCCGATTGCGGCAGCCTCTGGAAGTTGAAAAAGATATAATATAGAAGACTCGCAAAATAAGCGCGGCGTCATATGCAAAGGGAGTTCATCGATGGGTGCAGATAGACACAATGTGGACCTATCGCCCCATGTATCCGATGAGATCCGCAAGACCACCTGTTACATGTGCGCCTGCCGCTGTGGCATCAATGTGCATCTGCGCACCGGCGAAGACGGCCAGCCCAAGGTCCGCTATATCGAGGGCAACCGCGACCACCCGATCAACAAGGGTGTGTTGTGCGCCAAGGGTTCGGCCGGCATCATGCAGCATTATTCGCCGGCGCGGCTGAAAAAGCCGCTCTTGAGAACCGGGGATCGCGGCAAGGGCGAGTTCAGGGAAATTGAATGGGATGAGGCGCTGTCGATTGCGGCTGATTGGCTCGGCGACGTGCGCATGCGCGATCCGAGGAAACTGGCATTTTTCACCGGCCGCGATCAGAGCCAGTCGCTGACCGGCTGGTGGGCCCAGCAATTTGGCACGCCGAACTTTGGCGCCCATGGCGGCTTCTGCTCGGTCAACATGGCCGCCGGCGGCATTTACACGTTTGGCGGTGCCTTCTGGGAATTCGGTTCGCCCGACTGGGACAAGACCGAGCTGTTCATGATTTTCGGTGTCGCCGAGGACCACGATTCCAATCCGATCAAGATCGGCCTCGGCAAGCTCAAGGCGCGCGGCGTCAAGGTGGTCGGCGTCAATCCGGTGCGCACCGGCTACAATGCCATCGCTGACGAGTGGGTCGGCATCACCCCCGGAACCGACGGGCTGTTCATCCTTTCGCTGGTTCACGAACTGCTGCGTACCGGCAAGGTCGATCTCGACTATCTGCTGCGTTACACCAACGCCCCCTGGCTGGTGATTGAAGACGAGGGCAAGGCCGATCACGGCCTGTTTGCCCGCAACGAAGCCGGCGAACCGCTGGTTTTCGACAGGCAGGCGCAGGCTTGCGTTTCCTCCAGGGCGCCAGGCGTAAAACCATCGCTGAAAGGGCAGGTTGATCTGCCGGATGGCCGCAAGGCGCGCCCGGTATTCGAACTGCTGGCGCAAAAATATCTGAGCGACGACTATGCGCCGGAGGCGGTCGCCGAAACAACCGGCGTGTCCGCCGTGCAGATACGCCGGCTTGCCGGCGAAATAGCCGAAGCGGCCTTTGAAAAGGAAGTCACTGTCGATCAGCCCTGGACCGACATGAAGGGCGAGCGCCACGACAAGATGATCGGACGGCCCGTTTCCTTCCACGCCATGCGCGGTATCTCGGCTCACTCCAATGGTTTCCAGACCTGTCGCGCCCTTCACCTGCTGCAGATCATGGTCGGCTCCATCGACTGCCCCGGCGGCTTCCGTTTCAAGCCGCCCTATCCACGGCCCATCGACGGCCAGCCGAAACCGCATGGCGGCAGCCAACCCGGCGAGCCGCTTCCTGGGCCGCATCTGGGTTTCCTTCGCGGGCCGGAGGAAATGCTGCTTGAAGATGACGGCGTGACCCCGCAGCGTATCGACAAGGCCTTCAGCTGGGATGCGCCGATGTCGTCGCACGGCCTCATGCATATGGTCATTTCCAATGCCCATGCAGGCGATCCTTATCCGGTAGACCTGTTGTTCATGTACATGGCCAACATGTCATGGAACTCGTCGATGAATTCCGGCGGCGTCATGAAGATGCTGGAAGACAAGGATGAAAACGGCGAATACCGCATTCCGAAAATCATCTATTCGGATGCCTATAACTCCGAAATGGTAGCCTATGCCGATCTGGTGCTGCCGGACACGACCTATCTCGAACGGCACGATTGCATCTCGCTCCTCGACCGGCCGATTTCCGAACCGGAGGCGCTTGCCGACTCGCTTCGCTGGCCTGTCGTTGATCCGGCGACACAGGGCGAGGGCCGCGATGTGCGCGGCTTCCAGTCGGTTCTGCTGGATCTCGGTGCGCGTCTCGGTCTGCCGGCGATGACCGATGCCGACGGCAATGTGCTCTACGCCGACTATGCCGACTACATGGTCAACCATCAGCGCCGGCCGGGTGTCGGGCCGCTGGCCGGCTGGCGCGGTAAAAACGGCGGCTCCAGCGGCCGGGGTGAACCCAATCCCGACCAGATCAACCGCTATATCGAAAATGGCGGTTTCTTCGAGGCCCATGTGCCGGCGGAAGCACTGTATTTCAAGCATGCGAACAAGGCCTGGACCGACTGGGCCATTGAAATGGGACTGCAGGACGGTCCGGTCGAAATCATATTCCAGCTCTATCTGGAACCGCTGCGCAAATTCCAGCTGGCAGCCGAGGGCCATGGCGAACGTCAGCCGCCCGACAGCCACCGCGAGCGTATCAGGGCAACGTTTGACCCGTTGCCCATCTGGTATGCGCCGTTCGAAGGCGAGGGGATCGATGTCGGCGAATATCCCTATCACGCGCTGACCCAGCGGCCTGCGGCGATGTACCATTCCTGGGGTTCGCAAAATGCCTGGCTTCGGCAGATTCACGGCACCAACCCGCTCTATGTCCCCGGGCCGATCTGTGACGAGGCCGGTCTTGTAGACGGCGATTGGGCCTGGGTCACGTCACACCATGGAAAAATCAAGGTGCCGGTGCGCCGCATGGAGGCCGTCAACGGCAAGACCATGTGGACCTGGAATGCCATCGGCAAGCGCTCCGGAGCCTGGACGCTGGATGAAGACGCGCCGGAGGCAAAAAAAGGCTTCCTGTTGAACCACCTCATCCATGAATTGCTGCCGCCCAAGGCCGATGGCCTGCGCTGGTCGAACTCCGATCCGATCACCGGCCAGGCGGCCTGGTTCGATTTGCGGGTACGCATTGAAAAAGCCCCGCCTGAGGAGCATCCGGTCTCGTTGCCGCAGTTTGATCCGCAGGAGGATTCGCTGCCGAAGCCGGCTGCTGAGATCGCCTATGGCCATGAGTGGGAGGCAGACAATTGACCAGCCTTCCGCAAACGACTGACAAGGCGCTGGGCCTCGTCATCGATCTCGACACCTGCGTCGGCTGCCATGCCTGCATCATCAACTGCAAGGAATGGAACACCGGAGGCTACGGCGCGCCGCTCGCCGATCTCGACCCTTACGGCACCGAGCCGGTCGGCTCGTTCCTCAATCGCATTCACACTTTCGAGGTCAGCCCTGACAATGCACCGGCATCGATCGTGCATTTTCCCAAATCCTGCCTCCACTGCGCCGATGCGCCCTGCGTGACAGTCTGCCCGACAGGCGCCAGTTATAAACGGTCCGAAGACGGTATTGTTCTGGTCGACGAATCCATGTGTATCGGCTGCGGGCTTTGTGCCTGGGCCTGTCCCTATGGCGCCCGCGAGATGGACCCGGTCGAAAACGTGATGAAGAAATGCACACTGTGCGTCGACCGCATCTACAATGAGAATATTCCGGAAGAAGATCGCCAGCCGGCCTGCGTACGAACCTGTCCGGCGGGCGCCCGGCATTTTGGCGATTTTTCTGATCCGGCTTCGAATGTATCGAAATTGGTCGCCGAGCGAGGTGGCATCGATCTGATGCCGGAAATGGGAACGGCGCCGGTCAACAAATATCTTCCGCCGCGCCCCAAGACCAAACCTGAAAGCGCCTCATCGGCGACCGCCGAGGCGGTCACCGAAAAACCCGGCGGTTTCTTGGGCTGGCTGGATCAGGCGCTGGAAAAACTGGGGTAAGACGGACATGCATCCTGCGATATCAGTGATATTCTTTACCGTCACCTCCGGTGCCGGATTCGGCCTGATCGCCATGATCGGCGCAGGCATGCCCCTGCCGAACGGACTTGCGGCGGCCTTTTTCATACCAGCGCTGGCGGGCTTGCTGGCGGTTGCCGGCCTGATCTCCTCGACCTTCCATCTCGGTCATCCGGAGCGTGCCTGGCGGGCATTTTCGCAATGGCGTTCGTCCTGGCTTTCACGCGAAGGCGTGCTGTCTGTCATCACGCTGATCCTCTTTGGTCTTTACACCCTGGCCTGGATGATAAGCGGGGAAAGGATCCTGTGGCTCGGCCTGCTGATCGCCATTGGATCGGCGCTGACCGTTTACATGACCGCGATGATCTATGCACAGATGAAGACCGTGCCGCATTGGCACACTGGCCTGACGCCACTGTGTTATCTGCTGTTCTCGCTGACCTGCGGGTACCTGCTGGCCGCAGGCCTCAATGGTTTTGCATCGGGAGCATCCAGCCCCGCCGGGCTTGCCGTCGTCGCCATTGCGATTGCCTGGGCTTGCAAATACGCATGGTGGAAGCAGGCCGAAACGACCAGTCTCGAAGCCGCCGGCTCCACCATGGAATCAGCGACCGGGCTTGGGTCCATCGGCAAGGTCCGGCTGCTTGAGCGGCCCCATACCGGTGAAAACTATCTCACCCACGAAATGATTCATGTCGTCGGCAGGAAACATGCCGCCAAACTTCGGATAATCGCACTTGCTCTGGGCGCCGCGCTGCCGCTGTTGATAGCGCTCGGTGTTTGGGCGTTCGCTGCGTCGACATTGTGGCTGGTTCTGGCGTTTATCGTCCTGATGGCAGGCCTTTTTGTCGAGCGCTGGCTGTTCTTTGCCGAGGCTGAGCACGCGGTTTCGCTTTATTATGGCGGGCGTGAAGCTTAAGCCGCTATCAAAAGCTTCCATTTGATCAACACACAATGTAGGGTCCGGCCTTCCTTCCAGACAGATCCTCACATTCGATGTTGCTCGACCGCCTCGCGCCCGCGATCTTTGTCCTGTTGTGGTCCACCGGTTGGATCATGGCGCCCTATGCGGATCCTCTTACATTTCTGACCGTGCGCTACAGCTTTGCAGCAATCGCCCTTTTGGCCATTTGCCTTGCCGTGCGCGCTGCCTGGCCGAGGACACGGGTTGAATGGTGGCATGCCGTTTTCTCCGGCGTTCTGCTGCACGGCATATATCTTGGTGGTGTCTGGTGGGCGATCGATGTCGGCGTGCCGACGGCCATTTCAGGGCTGATCGCGGCCCTCCAGCCGATCATGACGGCCATGGCTGCGCCCTTCGTCGTTGGCGAGCGCCTGAGCCGCACCCAGTGGGCGGGCATCGTCATAGGTCTGTTGGGACTGCTTATCGCCATCGTCCCGCGGCTGACCGGTCACAATGGTCCGAGGTCGCTTTGGCGGCTGTTCCGCTGCTGGTGAATGCCGTGGCCATGGTGGGTGTGACTGCCGGCACGATTTATCAAAAACGATATCTGCAGTCGGGCGACCTGCGATCGACGGCCATGCTGCAATATATAGGCGCGGTGGCCTTCACGCTTCCTCTGGCCTGGCTCATTGAGGACATGCACATAACCTGGAACCTGGACATCGCCATTGCCCTTTTGTGGTCGGTTTTGGGCCTTTCCATCGGTGCCATTGTGTTGCTGCTTCATCTGATAAGACGCGGTCAGGTTTCACGCGCGGCGTCGCTGATCTATCTCGTTCCGCCCGCGGTTGCGATCGAGGCTTTCCTGCTTTTTGGCGAGGGGCTGACGATCCCGATGATCGTCGGTACGGTGATCGTCGTTGTCGGCGTATATCTGACGAACCGTCCGCAATCCAAAAACGGCTAGCAATCGCCGATAAGCCGGCTATCCGGCAACCGAAACAGCGCTCGTGTATTGCGCTGCGTCAACTTCATTGCGGTTGTATACCAAATTTGAATTTTCGGCTTTCCAGTCACGATTGTTCCGCTATGATTGCCTCAACTTTCCGTGAGTTGGCGGAAAGGACCGTTTAAACGGAAATTGGGCCGGAGAAACCGGCCCGAAATTATGGGAGTAATTTTCAATGTTGCCAAAACTCAAAACGGCGCTTGCGACCGGTGTCGCCCTGGCAGTTCTGTCGGGCGCAGCGATGGCTGCCGACGTCAAGTTTGGTTTTCTTGGGGGCGTAACCGGGCCGATCGAAAGCCTGACGCCGCCGATCATCGACGGCGCCAAGCTGGCATTGACCCACGTCAATGAGCAGGGCGGCTTGCTCGACGGTAAAACAATCGAGCTTGTTGTCGGTGACACGACCTGCGCGGACGCGACCAAGGCAGCCGACGCAGCTGACCGTATGGTCAATGTCGAAAAGGTCTCGGCCATCGTCGGCGCACTGTGTTCCGGCGCAACGATTTCGGCGGCTAACAACGCCGGCATCCCCGGCGGTGTCGCCATGATCTCTCCAGCGTCCACATCACCTGCACTGACGACGCTTGACGACAAGGGCCTTGTGTTCCGCACGGCAACGTCGGACGCTTTCCAGGGCGGCGTGCTCGCCCGTGTTGTTAAGGCCGCCGGTCACAACAACGTTGCCGTGTCCTATGTCAACAATGACTATGGCAAGGGATTTGCCGATGCGTTCGCTGCGGCCTTCAAAGCTGACGGCGGTACGGTTGCCGCATCCGAAGCGCATGAAGACGGCAAGGCAGATTATCGTGCTGAAGTCGGCTCACTTGCTTCCACCGGCGCAGAAGCGCTCGTGATCCTCGCCTATGGCGATGGCTCTGGTCAGACAGTGCTGCGTCAGGCGATCGAAGGCGGTGACTTCGATGTCTTCTACGGTGGCGACGGCATGGTTTCACAGGCGATGGCCGACAATGTACCGGCCGCCAATGGCAAGATCATCATGACCCGCCCGGCAACACCTGACCTTCCGGGTGCAGATGCGTTCAACGTTTCAGCATCAGCTGCCAATGTTGATGGCAACGGGACGTTTGTGTCCAACAGCTATGATGCTGCGTTTATCCTTGCTCTCGCCGCTGAAAAGGCCGGCAGCACGGATCGCGCAGCCATCGCAGGCGCCATCAGCGACGTTGCCAATCAACCTGGCGAAACCATTCTTCCGACCGAATGGAAAAAGGCCAAGGAACTGATCGCCGCCGGCAAGGACATCAACTACCAGGGTGCCGCCGGTCCGCAGTCGTTTGATGAAAACGGCGACGTACCAGGTGTTTATGAGACGATTGCCATCGAAGACGGCAAGATCACGAGCACAGGCAAGGCTGAATAAGGCTGTTTTAATTGCCGACCAGGAAGGCCCGGAGTGATCCGGGCCTTTTTTGCTGGGTACAACAATGCCTTTCAAAAACCGCTGTTTTTCCAGGCCCCTTCCAGTTTGGCGGGAATGGTGCCGCCGCGGGTCCTGGTGATCTCCCGTCCGGCGACAATCAGCTCGCGCTTGATCAGTGTCGATAACTCCGGCGACATCCGCGATGTGGGGCAGGCAATGGCCACGGATCCGATGACCGTTTCGCGCGCGTTGAAAAATGGCACCGCGATGCCGTAGACCTCTTCCTCGTAACCCTGATCTGAAATACCGAAGCCGCTCTGCGCGGTTTCAGCGACCGCTGTGCGCAGCGCTTCTTCATCGGCATGGGTAAAGGCCGTAAAACGCGTCAGCGAATTGTCTATGATCCGTTCCAGCATAGGCGCTTCGGAAAACGCCAGCACCGATATTCCCGATGCTGTGGCATGTAGAGGGATGATCTGCGATTCGCTGAAGGACACCCGGGCGGCATGTTTGGGACTTTCCCTTTTGGCCAATGTCGAAAGCGACAGGCCCTGCAGCAGCGACACATGCGCGGTTTCGTTTGTCGCCTCCGACAGCCGGTCGGTGATGATCTGGATGGAATCGCGCATTGGAAAAACGCTCTCGCGCACATTCGCAAGCCTGAGGACCGCTGGACCCAGTCGGTAACTGCGTGAAGACCGGTCCTGTTCCAGAAGTCCGCACTCGACCAGTTCGCTGAGGTAACGGTAGGTGGTTGCCTTGTCGCGACCCGACAGTTTCTTAAAGTCCGCCAGCCCGATTTCCGAGCGTGCTTCGGAAAAGTAGTTCAGCAAACTCAAGGCGTTGCTAATAGTCCCCAATGCGTCGTGCTCCGTTGCTCATGGCCGTGGCGCCAGTCGCAGACCACAGTGCCTGCAGCTCACCGCCTTGACATGGTGACAATATGCGATCATTTTGATATTTGCAACGCCATTTTGATTAATGAACCGATATCAAGTGATAGGATTCCGACGAAATGACAGTAGCAAGCCTGTTGGACAGGCGCAGCCGGCTCATGGGCCCTAATGTTTCCACCTTTTACGACGAACCGGTGCATCTGGTGAAGGGCGAGGGGGTCTGGGTCTGGGCCGCCGACGGCAGAAAATACCTCGATTGTTACAACAACGTGCCGCATGTCGGTCACTGTCACCCTGCCGTCGTGGATGCAATCTGCAGGCAGGCAGCGACCTTGAACACCCACACGCGCTATCTGCATGAGGGGATTCTAGACTATATCGAGCGTCTGACGGCGACCTTTGGCGATCCTTTGTCGACCGCGATCCTGACCTGCACCGGATCGGAGGCCAACGATATTGCGCTGCGCATGGGTGAAGCGGTGACAGGCAGACGCGGTGTCATCGCCACCGATCACACCTATCACGGCAATACCACAGCGGTTTCGCAGCTCAGCCGCACCAACCCGCCAACCGGCGGCTATGGAAGTCATGTTCGCCATGTGCCGGCGCCTGACAGCTATCGCCCGCTTGGCGGCGAAGCCGGCGCCGCCCACGCTCAAGCATTTGCCGACGAGGTCGCGAAGGCCATTGCGGAACTGGAGAAGACCGAACACGGATTTTCGGCGCTCATCATCTGTCCTTTTTTTGCCAATGAGGGCTTCCCCGATTTGCCGAAAGGGTGGCTGGAGCCGACAGCGAATGCGGTCTGCGGGGCGGGCGGTGTCATCATTGCCGACGAGGTGCAGCCCGGTTTTGGCCGCATCGGCACACATATGTGGGGTCACCAGCGCATCGGGCTGACGCCCGATATCGTCACCCTCGGCAAGCCGATGGCCAACGGCCACCCTGTCGGCGGCGTTGTCAGCTCGCCCGATATCATGACGGCCTTTCGCAAATCCTTTCGCTACTTCAACACCTTTGGCGGCAACCCGGTTTCCTGCGCCGCTGCCGATGCGGTGCTGGAGGTTCTCCGGCAGGAAGACCTCATGGAAAATGCCAAGACAGTAGGCGACTATGCCCGGCAAGGACTTCACCAGCTTTCGGAACAACATCAGGTAATAGGAGATGTTCGCGGCTCGGGGCTGTTCTTTGGCGCCGAACTGGTGCGCGACCGGCAAAGCAGGGAACCCGCCACCGATTATGCCAACCGTGTCGCCAATGAAATGCGAAGGCGCGGTATTCTGCTTAATAAACTCGGCATTCACTACAACACGCTGAAGATCCGTCCTCCACTGCCTTTTACACGCGCGAACGCCGATCTCATGCTTTCGACGCTGGATGAAGTGCTCACGGATCTGCCGGTGGATCAATGAGTCTGTCCGTTGTTCAAAACGTCCTTTCCCTGTGGGGTCTCGAGGGCTGCGATGCAAAACTCGTGGCGCAGCGCGAAAACAGGGTGTTTCGCGTAACAGGCCCGGATGGCTGCACCTATGCGCTGCGTCTCCATCGTCCCGGCTACCGGTCTGATGCCGAATTGTACTCGGAACTCGAATGGCTGGCCGAACTGCACCGGTGCGGTTTGCAGGTGCCGCTTCCCGTGGCTTCGCAAGAGGGAGCATATCTGCACCATTCCGAAGTTTTTCCCGTCAGCCTTTTGACCTGGCTTCCCGGAAAGCCGATGGGCGAAACGGGCGGCAGCCTGAACGTTGCCGACCGGCTGGCTGCATTCCGGGCGGTTGGCGAAGCCATGGCCAGAATGCACATGGTTTCGGATGAATGGCGATTGCCGCTACAATTCGAACGCTGCAGTTGGGATTTTGAAGGCCTGCTCGGCGATAATCCGCTCTGGGGCCGATTCTGGGAAAATCCGCAGCTGACGCCGCAACAGCGAAACCTGATCGCGGCAGCCCGCGACCGTGCGCAGGACGACTTGCGGGCCATTGAGCAGACGCAGGATTACGGCCTGATCCACGCCGATCTCGTGCGCGAAAACGTGCTCCTTTCAAAGGGTGCACTCCAGCTGATCGATTTCGACGATGGCGGATTTGGTTTCCGGCTTTTCGATATCGCGACGACGCTGAACAAGAACCGCCGGGAACCGGACTATACCGATCTTGAAGCGGCTCTTGTCGAGGGCTATGCGCGCGTGCGCCCCACCGATACATCGGATTTGCAGCTGTTCATGCTCCTGCGTGCCTTCACCTATCTCGGCTGGATAATGACGCGCATGGACGAGCCCGGCGCGTCCGTGCGATGCGCGCGGTTCATCGCAAATGCGGTGGAAATGTCTCGGGATTACCTGGCAACGGAAACTGCCAGGTAGTCAGAAAGTGGTGACATCCACGAGAACCGTCTAATGCCGCGCCTGCTGCTCCGGCAGGACGCCCTGCGGCGCGAAGCGCAACACCAGCGTAATGGTCAGCCCGATGACGAAGACCCGCATTTGCAGTGCACGGCTGGCGAGGTCCGATGGCGGCTCCCATCCGGTCCAGGCCTGGCCATAGGTGCCGATCAGACTGAACAGCCACAGGGCCAGCGGTTCCGACATCACCCACACGATATAGACAAACACCGCGCCGAAGATAGCTCCGCGGTTGTTGCCGGACCCACCGAGAATGACCATCACCCAGACCAGGAAAGTGTGGTTGAGGTCGATAAAGCCGGAAGGATCGTAAATCGAGGCGAAATGAATGAGGATTGCGCCGCCAAAACCCATCAGCACACAGCCAAGCACGAATATCTCCAGCCTCCGCCGGTTGACATCCTTGCCCATCGAGGCCGCCGCGGTTTCATTGTCGCGGATCGCCCGCATCATGCGCCCCCACGGTGCGTGGTATGCCCGCTGCAGCAGCAGGTAGATGATCACCATGGCGATTGCGACAACGGTCAGATAGGACGCCCGCGCCATGATGAATTCACCATCCGCCGGTGTCTGCACCGGCCACGGCAGCGGCGAAACCGTCAGCGTGCCGCGCGTCAGCCAGTCCGCGTTTTTGAGGAAGTGTTTGATGATCTGCGCGATACCGAGCGTCGCGATTGCCAGATAGTCGGAACGCAAACCCAGGCATATCTTGCCGACGAACCAGGCAATCACCCCGGCCACGACACCGGCAACCAGCCAACCGACGATCACCGGAAGCCCGAGACCGCCAATCCAGCCGCTTGCCTGTTCTATTTCTTTGGACATTTCATCCATATGCTCGGACAGAACCACATAGGATATGGCAATCGCCACTACAATCAGCAGGGCCCGCAATATGGGGCCGACGCCCCAGCGGGGTGATTTGCTTGCCGCCCACAAAGCAACGCCGCAGGCGATCAGTTTCACAATGAATATGCCCACAAGCGCGGGGCCCGCAGAATTCCAGAATTCCGGATTTTGCGGGAAGGAGATCAGCATCGATGAAGCCGCACCTGCAGCAATGAAACCCATGACGCCCACATTGAAGAGGCCCGCATAACCCCACTGGATTGTCAGGCCGAGCGCGATGATGGCATAGCAGCCGGCTTCCACCATCATCCGCAGCGAATAGACCGTGCCCTGGCTGAGAAAGATGAATGCAACAAGCATGGCAAGGCCGGTAAAAAGCACAACATCCCGCATGATCGAATACTGGTTTTGTTCGCTCATTACAGGACCCTCCCTTTGAAGATGCCCGTCGGCCGGTAGATCAGCACGATGATCAGGATGAGGAACGGCACCATCAGCTTGTACTGGGTCGGAACAAGCGCAAGGTTGGCCGGCACCTCAAACCAGAGATGGTCCTTGATCGGTCTGAGCAATATGGCCCAGTTGAACACCGCCAGCGTTTCGCTAAAACCGACAAGGAAACCACCGGCGATGGCGCCATAGGGCTGACCGATGCCGCCGACGATCGTTGCCGCGAAGATCGGCAGCAGGATGTTGAAGGAAAGGTCGGGTTTCAGCGTCACATCCATCGACAGCAAGGTGCCCGCCGCACAGGCCAGCGCCCCGCCGATGATCCAGGTTGCCCAGACCACGTGATTGGTGTTGATGCCGGTGATCCGTGCCAGCTCCGGATTGTCAGAGACAGCGCGCATGGCCTTGCCGAGACGCGAACGGGTCAAAAACCAGTGCAGCACAATCACGGCGACGAATGTAAAGACAATCAGCAGCACCTGGGGTTCCGTGATGATCAGCGGACGGCTCGCACCGGGAAAGGGAATACGGAAGATCTCCTTTGGCGCTTCGATAAACATGTCCCGCGAGCGCACGCCCGCAAAAAGCCGTATCAGGCCTTGCAGCATCAATGTAACGCCCACCGAGGCCATCACCAGCACCACCGGCCGCGCGCCGGCCTGTCTGAGGGGTTTGTAAAATACCCTGTCGAGACCGATCGCCAGGCAGGCGGTGATAGCCATTGCCGGGAACATGGCGATAAAGGCGAGCGGCAATGGCAGAACGATGCCAAGCGAGGCGAGCGCTGCCGTCAGGATCAGCGTCACAAACGCGCCCAGGGTCATCATGTCGCCATGGGCAAAATGAGCAAAGCGCAATATGCCGAAGATCAGCGTGACACCAATGGCGCCAAGGGCATAGATCGAGCCGATGATCAGCCCTGAGGTGATGCCCTTATTGATGAAAAATACGATTTCGTTCACGTGGCCTCTCCCGCTATCCGCCCAAAAAGCTTGCGGCGACTTCGGGGTTGTTCAAAAGGTTCTGTCCGGTATCGGTAAAGGAATTGCACCCACCGGCGAGCACAAAGCCCTTATGGGCGATTGCCAGCGCCTGTTTTGCGTTCTGCTCGACCATTGCGACGGTCACACCGGTCCGGTTGATGGCAATTACGCGGTCGAATATCTGCGACATGAACATCGGTGACAGGCCGGCGGTCGGTTCATCGAGCAGGATGAGTTTCGGTTCGATCATCAGCGCCCGGCCGAAGGCGACCATCTGCCGTTGGCCGCCTGAAAGTTCGCCGGCGGGCTGGTTGCGCTTGTCCTTGAGCGGCGGGAAGATGTCATAGACATGATCCATTACCGACGAAAAATCGTCGCGGCGCACATAGGCGCCCATTTCCAGATTCTCATGCACCGACAGGGTCGGGAACACATTGTGTTCCTGCGGCACAAAGGCGATGCGGTGCTCCGCGAGCTGCTCCGAGCGTATGCCGGTAATGTCGGTGCCGTCGAAGCTGATCGAGCCTTCGGTGATATTGAGCATGCCGAAAATGGCCTTCAGCGTCGTAGATTTGCCGGCGCCGTTGGGGCCGACAATGACGCCGATCTCGCCGGCCTCAAGGCTCATATTGATGCCCTTGAGGATGCTCATCACGCCGTAGCCTGCATGCAGCTCCCTGATATCGAGAAGGCTCATTGCTGATCCTCCTGTGCCGCTGTGCTGTCGGTCTCGATCGTGGCGTTGCCGGTCGGCGATCCGCCGAAATAGGCTTCGATGACCGCTTCGTTCTTTTGGATTTCCTCGATATGGCCCTGCGTCATGACCGTACCGGCTGCCATGACGATCACCGGATCGCAAAGCCGCGCGATCATGTCCATATCGTGCTCGATGACAAAAAACGTATAGCCAAGTTCGCTGTTGAGTCGCTCGATGTTGGCGACCAGATCGTTGAGCAGCGTCCGGTTCACCCCCGCAGCGATTTCATCCAGCAGCACCACCTTGGCATCGACCATCATCGTGCGACCCAGCTCGAGCAGCTTCTTCTGACCGCCCGATAGATTGCCAGCGAGTTCGTTCTTGACGTGGGTGATTTTGAGAAACTCCATCACCTCTTCGGCCTTGCGCCGTACCTCGGCTTCCTCGCGCGAAACCCGGCCCGCCTGAAACCATGCTGACGTCAGGTTCTCGCCGCTTTGTTTCTCCGGAACCATCATCAGGTTCTCGGTCACGGTCATATGCGAAAACTCATGTGCAATTTGAAACGTCCGCAAAAGGCCGCGGTTGAAAAGTTCATGCGCCGGCAGGCCGGTCACGTCCTCGCCGTCGAGCAGAATTTGGCCCGATGTTGGCACGTGTGTGCCGGCTACCATGTTGAAAAGGGTTGTTTTGCCGGCTCCGTTGGGGCCGATTAGTCCGGTTATGGAGCCCTTCTGGATGGACAGCGTACACTCGTCAACGGCATAAAAACCGCCAAAACGTTTGGTCACACCCCGCACATCGATGATCGTGCTCATGCTTCCCCATTATTGTTGTTCTGGATTGTTTGCGATCCGTGCATGTACCGTGACGGGATGCGGCCGGCTGCAGACAATCAGGCTTTGTGCCTCCCTTAACATTCGCTCGGCAGCTTGGAAAGGGCGTCGCCAATTTGCCGGGGAAACTGGCGTGGATATGGGGGAAAACCGCTTGAATTGCGAAAACAGTGGAATGATCTTGGTTTGCATCGCTTAAGCCAGCAGCGGTGGTGACAGCCAATATTGGCAGTTCGGACTGCGTTCCTTTATCCTTACAGGAAATTATGTTTCACGCGGGTTGAACTTTTCGCGGATCTGTGGCTATTGTCGCGCCGCTGCATTTTTGGGAGGAAACGCGGCAATGTGCACCATTTGCCGAAGGGCAGCTCCGGCAGTGCCGTACCGGTATCGGATATTTGCGAACAAGCCCGCCGGACGACCGGACGGATACTTCGCGAAAGAATCCGAAATGCGACACGGTAATAATGTTGCAAATAAAACAGACAACTGCACAAATAGGAGTTGATCTCCCTACAAATTTGGCCATTCTAGCGGTTGGAACAACAAGCGCCGCAAAGGCGCAGATCGGGGAAGTATGCAGCTGGCGATTGTGCAGCCTGCAGTTCGGGGTCCAATTGCGGACCGACGGGAGGAAAGCACCGGCAGCGGATATTCGCTGTGCGGGCAGGGCCCTGTTTCCATCGGTGAAATACAAAATGCGAAGCCGCGGCTCATCGTCCCGGACATGAAATCCGGCTTAAGGTGTGGGCGCAATTTAGCGATGAAGAACAATGAAATAACGGGGACGATTGGATGACAACCGAGCGTGGCGCAAGCGTGCGTTTTGATAAAGTGCAAAAGAGCTATGATGGCGAAACGCTTGTTGTCAAAGATCTCAATCTTGACATCAAACATGGCGAATTTCTGACCATGCTTGGCCCGTCGGGGTCTGGAAAGACAACCTGTCTTATGATGCTCGCGGGTTTCGAGCCGGCCAGCCATGGTGAGATATTTCTGAATGACCGCCCCATCAACAACGTTCCTCCGCACAAGCGCGGAGTTGGCATGGTGTTTCAGAACTATGCGCTTTTTCCGCATATGTCGGTCGCTGAAAATCTGGCGTTTCCGCTACAGGTTCGCAGTTTGGGCAAGGCCGAGCAGCAGGAAAAGGTGAAGCACGCGCTGGAGATGGTCGAGTTGGGAGAATTCGGATCCCGTCGGCCTGCGCAGCTTTCCGGCGGCCAGCAGCAGCGCGTTGCCGTTGCCCGGGCGCTGGTCTTCGATCCGGATCTGGTTTTGATGGACGAGCCGCTCGGCGCGCTTGACAAGCAGCTGCGCGAGCAGATGCAATATGAAATCAAGCACATTCATGAAAACCTCGGCGTGACGATTGTCTACGTCACCCACGACCAGACCGAAGCGCTGACAATGTCGGACCGCGTTGCAGTTTTCAACGACGGTGTCATTCAACAGCTGTCCAGTCCCGATGCGCTGTACGAAACACCGCAAAATTCCTTCGTGGCGCAGTTCATTGGCGAAAACAACAAGCTCAGCGGAACTGTCACCGCCATCAACGACAACATCTGTGACGTCCGCCTGGCCGACGGCACCGAGCTGAAGGCGGACAAGGTCAATGTCAACGCTGTCGGCGACAACACGACACTGTCACTGCGGCCGGAGCGCATTGAAATTGCTGCCGTCGATTCCATGGAAAACCGGGTTAAGGGCCACATAGAGGAACTGATCTATCTCGGAGACCATATTCGCGTGCGCATGAATGTTGCCGGCAATCCCGAATTCATTGTCAAGGTTCGCAACCGTGCGGGCGAACAAAAGCTTGCTGAAGGGCAAGACATACAGATTGGCTGGTTTGCAAGTGACTGCAAGGCACTTGATCCAGTCGGTTAAGCCGGTGATCCGGCGATCTCCACAGTAACGGCGATCAACGCCGCCTGTCCAAAAAGTCCGGGCCTTTACCGGTCCGGCACATGAGTAAAAAGGGAGAATGTAATGAAACTGAAGTCAATTCTGATTGCTGCGACCGCGTTTGCGGTTGGATCAACAGCAGCACTCGCCGAGGATATGACCATTGTTTCGTGGGGTGGTGCCTATTCGTCATCACAAAACAACGCCTATCACAAGCCTTATATGGCTGCGAATCCGGGTGTTAATATCATCAACGACGAGTCGTCCGCAGAAGCCGTGGCGAAATTGCGCGCCATGAACGAAGCCGGCAATGTGACATGGGATGTGGTGGATGTTGTTGCATCCGACGCCATTCGCCTGTGTGACGAAGGGCTTGCTGAAGAGATCGATCCGGCCAAGGATCTAGCTGCTGCACCAGACGGAACATCTGCTGCGGACGACTTCGGCGACCTGCTGGTTTCCGATTGCTTCATCCCGCAGATCGTTTATTCCACCACGTTCGGCTATCGCACTGACAAGGTGGGCGACTCGCCACCATCTGACATCTGCGCGATCTTTGACACGGCCAAGTATCCTGGTAAACGCGCCCTTGAAAAGCGCCCGATCAACAATGTCGAATGGGCTCTGATCTGTGACGGTGTTGCCAAGGACGACATATATGACGTTCTGGAAACGCCAGAGGGTGTTGATCGTGCTCTTGCCAAGCTGGGCACCATTAAAGACGATGTTGTCTGGTGGTCTTCGGGTTCAGAAACACCGCAACTTCTGGCCGACGGTGAAGTGGTCATGGGTTCGACCTATAATGGCCGTCTGTTTGCTTTGATCGAAGAAGACAAGCAGCCCGTGGCAATGCTTTGGGATGCGCAGGTCTTCGATCTTGACGGCTGGATCATTCCAACCGGTCTTTCACCGGAGCGTTTGGCCGCTGCGAAGAAGTACATCATGTTCGCAACCGACACGCAGCGCCTTGCCGACCAGGCCAAGTACATCTCTTATGGTCCGGCCCGCAAATCGTCTGCACCGCTTGTTGGCAAGCATGCAGAGCTCGGCATCGACATGGCACCGCATATGCCGACCGATCCGAACAACGCGAAAAACACCTTCCTCTATAACTATGAGTGGTGGGCTGACAATCGCGACGACCTGGACGCCAAGTTCCAGGCATGGCTGGCCAAATAAGGTCCTTTTGACTCTGGAAGCGGGGCTTACGGGCCCCGCTTCCAAATACAACGTAATTCAAATACCCGGGCAGTTGTGATGACCGATCAGACCCACGCGCAGACAGTATTGACAACCCAGGATGGCGTGCCGCTGAAGGTTAGCATTTCGCGTGCTCTGCGTCGTCAGAAGTTGCGTTCCGTTCTGCTGGTGGCACCCCTGTTCCTGTTTATTCTCATATCCTTTGTCCTGCCGATTGCGGACATGCTGTTCCGGTCGGTGGAAAATCCGCTGGTGCCCGGCACTTTGCCCAACACGGTTGTTGCGCTTCAGGTCTGGGACGAAAATTCCGGTGAGATGCCACCCGAAGAGGTCTTTGCCGCACTGGCCGCCGACCTGAAGGTCGCGGTTGCAGCCAAGACGCATACCCGCGTCGGCTCGCGGCTCAACTATGAAAATCCCGGCATCGCCAGCCTGTTCCGCAAAACCGGCAGACGGGTCAAGCGGTTTGAGGAGGGTGACTATACAGCGCAGTTTCTCAAGGCCGACAAGAAATGGGGCGACGTCGGTGTTTGGCAGACGATCAAGCAGTTCAGTTCACCGATGACTGCCGGCTATTTCCTGGCCGCGGCAGATGCGCAACGAACGGCGGACGGTGTTCAGTTCAAACCCGAGGACGAGCGCATCTACCTGTTCCTGTTCGGGCGAACGCTCATTCTGTCTGTTACCATCACAATTACCTGCATCCTGCTCGGTTATCCGATCGCCTTCCTTCTATCCAGCCTGCCGCTCAGATCGTCCAATCTCTTGATGATCCTGGTGCTGCTGCCCTTCTGGACATCGCTTCTTGTGCGAACGTCCGCCTGGAAAGTGCTGCTGCAACAGCAAGGCGTGATCAACGACACGCTGGTTTGGTTGGGTATTGTCGGCGATGATTCACGCCTGGCGCTGATCAACAATCAGACCGGTACCATCATAGCGATGACGCATATTCTGCTTCCGTTCATGATCCTGCCGCTCTTCTCGGTGATGAAGACCATCTCGCCGACCTATATGCGGGCGGCAAAAAGTATGGGCGCATCCGATTGGTACGCATTCTGGCGGGTTTATTTTCCGCAGACGATCCCGGGCATCGGCGCCGGCAGTATTCTCGTTTTCATTCTATCAATCGGTTACTACATCACGCCGGAGCTGGTCGGCGGCACGTCCGGTATCTTCATATCCAACCGGATCGCCTATCACATATCATTCTCCCTGAACTGGGGCCTGGCCGCGGCACTGGGTGTGATGCTTCTGGTAGTCGTCATGGTGCTCTACTGGCTCTATGACCGGATTGTCGGCATCGACAACGTGAAGCTGGGGTAACATCATGGCTGCACTTCCACCCTATGCATCTACCGGTCAGCGTACCTGGTACTATACGTTCCGCATCATCTGCGGCCTGATCTTCTTTTTCCTGATCTTTCCGATCCTGGTGATCATTCCGTTGTCCTTCAACGCACAGAACTTTTTCACCTTTACGCCGGAAATGCTGTCCTTCGATCCGGCCGGATACTCGTTAAAGCACTATGAGGATTTCTTCACCAATTCCGATTGGCAGGCGGCCATGTGGAATTCGGTCAGGATCGCGCCCATGGCAACGATCTTTGCAACGGGATTTGGCACGCTTGCTGCGATCGGTCTTTCCCAGTCTCATATGCCGGCGCGATCGGTGATTATGGCAATGCTGATCTCGCCGATGATCGTGCCGTTGATCATTTCTGCGGCCGGAATGTACTTCTTTTATTCGCGCATCGGCTTGCAGGGCACCTACTGGGGCGTTGTCATGGCACATGCGGCGCTTGGCACCCCGTTTGTCATCATCACCGTTACCGCCACGCTCGTTGGTTTCGACCAGAGCCTGGTACGGGCCGCGGCAAATCTTGGCGCCAATCCGGTAACAACATTTTTCCGCGTGCAGATGCCGTTGATTCTGCCTGGAGTGATCTCCGGAGCCCTGTTTGCGTTCATCACCTCGTTTGACGAGGTCGTGGTCGTCCTGTTCCTCGGATCGGCTGGGCAAAAGACATTGCCCTGGCAGATGTTCACCGGATTGCGCGAGCAGATTTCGCCAACCATCCTGGCGGTGGCGACGCTTCTCGTCACAATTTCCATCATCCTGTTGACGGTGTTGGAATTCCTGCGCCGCAGGTCTGAACGGCTGCGCGGTCTGTCGCCCGGCTGATCGATCGACAATATGTGAGGCCGGATCCGTCCTACGAAACCTTGCTGCCGACGGTCATGTCCCGCTTGCCGGCATAGCCCTCTTGTTTATTGACCGAAAACCCGGCGGCTTCGAGATTGCGGCGCACCCAGCCGGCTGCCGTGTAGGTGGCGAAGCTTCCACCCGGCACCGTATGGGCGAAGACCGCGCCCATCAGCTCCTCGGACCACATGTCCGGATTGCGCGCCGGCGCGAAACCGTCGAGAAACCATGCATCGGCACTGTCTTTCCACTGCGCAAGGCACGACAGGGCATCGCCGATATGCATTTCGAGCGCTGTGTGGTCGTTGAAATCGATCCGCACGAAGCCCGACGTGTGACCGCTCCGGTGCTCGATCAGTGGTCCGCTGAATTCGGTCAGTTCGGGCCACGCAGCAAGGGCGCGGCCGATTTCCTGACTGCACATGGGATATTTTTCGAAACTCACAAACAGCAACCTGCCTTCATCCGGCCGATGCGCGCGCCATTGGCGCCAGGTTTCACAAAAATTGAGCCCGGTTCCGAAGCCCAGTTCCGCGATCGTGAAGTGCGAGTTTTCCTGCCAGCGTGCGGGCAGCCCGTTGCCGTTCAAAAACACATGATTGCATTCGGCGCGGCCATCGGCGCGTGAATAAAAATGATCGCCAAAGACACGTGAATAGGGCATATCACCCTCATGCCATTCGATATCATAGCTGGCCGAGTCGTCTTTGTTCCGGTTCATGGTCAATCCTCATGACGTCTGAGACAAAGGTGTCGCCAATTTACGCCGACGAGCATCTGTCCTGCGATATTCTGGTCGTCGGCGCGGGCGTTGTCGGACTTTGGATCGCGCGTCTCGCGGCCCGTGCAGGTCACCGCGTTATCATTCTAGAAAAGCGTTCTGCCGGCACCGGCGCCAGCGGTGGAGTGCTCGGCGCATTAATGCCGCATATGCCGGAACGCTGGAACCCCAAAAAGCAGTTTCAGTTTGAAGCACTCGGAAGCCTTGCCGCCGAGGTGGCAAATCTTGAAGCTGAAACCGGCCAGAATTGCGACTACCGTCGCTGCGGACGTCTGATGCCGCTGGTTCAGCCGCACCACAGGGAACTTGCACAGCAGCGAATGGTCGCCGCTGCACAGGTTTGGGACAGTAATTTTCAATGGAACCTGCTGGACGCACCCTGCAAGGCGAACTGGCCGGCTGTTCACACAATGCCGCACGGGCTGGTCCATGAAACACTGGCTGCGCGGATCAGCCCCCGGAAATATATGGCTGCGCTGAAGGCAAGCCTCGCGACGCAAGCCCTGTTGCTTGAAGGCGAAGGCTTCAACCGATTCGATGACGCCGTACAAAAGGTTGTCACCACCTCGGGCAGAAACATCTCCGCCGGGCACACGATCCTTGCGGCGGGCCACGAGACCTTCGACATTCTCAGCGACATGCTTGCCCGGCCTGCCGCCGATTTCGGCACGCCGGTCAAAGGGCAGGCGGCCCTATTGCAGGCGGAGATTTCCGACGACGTGCCGCTGGTTTTCCACGACGGTGTTTATGCCGTTCCCCATGAGGGCGGAACCGTAGCCATCGGCAGCACGAGCGAAACCAGCTTTGACGACAGTGTGGCAACGGACGCCAAACTCGACAATCTGATCGAACGCGCCCGGGTTCTGTGCCCGGTGCTTGAAACAGCTGCCGTGCTCGAACGATGGGCGGGTTTGCGACCAAAAGCCATCAAGCGGGATCCGATGATTGGGGCGGTTCCGGATCGTCCGGATATCACCGTTGCCACCGGTGGCTTCAAGATTACTTTCGGCATTGCCCACAAGATGGCTGCCTGCGCGCTTGAGCTTGCGTCTGTCGGCCATTGCGGCACGCTGCCCGAAAGCTTCCGCCTGGAAACACATTTGCGCTAAAGCGCTTAAGCGCGTAGCGCGGTGCCATGATCGATATCGAGTTCGATCCGGTCGGCGGCAAAATAGGAATGTGAATATTCGACCGGTCTCCCGTTCATGTCCGCATTGATGGCTTCGGTCCTGAGCATGATTGCACCAGGCGAGAGTTGCAGGTCCTCAAGCGTTGTGGAATCGGCATGATGCGCTGAAATGCGGGTGGAGACGCGAATATAGTCGTCGATGCCATAGGATTTAAAGATCGCCGTGATGGAGCCGTATTCGACATATCGGTCTGCAAAATCGGAGAATCTCTCTCCGTCGAACCAGCTTATGGCGCGCGAGACCAGTTGATCGTCGGCTGTGTTGACGGTCTCCAGTTGCACAACCGGCGCACCCGGTGCCAGCTGGAGCGCGGTCGAAACAAATGCCGGTGCCGGCTGAAGTGTGTGGTTTTTCAGGTGCCGGTCCCGGGGGCCAATTTTTCCCGCAAGCCCTTCCGAAAACCGCGTGCGCCGCCCGATCGGATACTGCAGTCGTTCGCGCCGCTCAATGAAGGTGCCGCGACCCTGTTCGACACGCACCACACCTTCCTGGGTGAGCGATGCGATGGCGCTTCGTACGGTATGGCGATTGACGCTGAACCGTTTGGCCAGCGCGATTTCTCCCGGAAGCATGTTGTTGCCGTCGAATTCGCCATTGCTGATGGCGATGCGGATCTGATCGGCTATCTGCCGCCATAGCGAAATGCCGCTGCGTCGTTCGACATTATCCATTCTTATTTCTGATCCCCATTACACGGCTGACATTTTTGCGCTATAAGCATAATCAGTAGATGTCTAGTTGTCTAGATAAATAGACAAATAAAGGAAATAATCATGACTGACGCGATGGATGGTGCGGAGGGTGAAGCAGCGCCCTTGAGCGATGTCCAGCCTGGGCGGCAAGAGGCAATGGCGATCTTCGCCCGCGCCTCCGGAAAGGAGCTGGCGGATGCCTGGGGTGCCTGGCCAGACCGGCCCGACGTCAGCCCGCTGCGTGGACCCGAAACGGGTCTTGTCATGGTGCGGGGCCGCATTGGAGGCGGTGGCGCGCCGTTCAATTTTGGCGAAGCGACAGTGACCCGCGCGACGGTCAAGCTCTCGACCGGTCAGGTGGGGCACGCCCATGCGCTCGGTGCCGATACTGACAAGGTCAGGCACGCGGCGATTTTCGATGCGCTCTGGCAGGATGAAACCAGCAGGTCAGTTGTAGAGGAAAAGCTGGTCGGCCCGATCCGCGCGCGGCTTGAAGCAGAGGATGCCCGGCGCCGCAATGAAACCGCCGCAACAAAGGTCGATTTTTTCACCATGGTTCGCGGAGAAGATTGATGACAGCAGTTCAGTCAAACAGCGCCTCGATGTTTCAGGGCGGATTTGCCGATCCGGTCTTCAATGCTCAACTTGTTTTCCGGCAGATCATGGATGCACTGGCGCGGCCGGGCCGGGTCGCTGAATTCAATGGTCTGGCTAATCCGCCGGCACCGCTTTCACCGACCGTGGCCAGCATCGCTGCCACATTATTCGATCACGACACAAACGTCTGGCTTGATCCGGCCCTGGCGCGTAACGAGCAGGTTGCCGGCTGGCTGACCTTCAACACCTCCGCGCCGCTGACCCGGGAGCCGCTCGACGCGGATTTCGCCATTCTGTTGGACAGCGGTTCGCTGCCGTTGCTGGAAAGTTTTTCTCAGGGCACGCAGGAATATCCGGACCGATCAACGACGCTCATTCTGCAAATAGCCAGCCTCACCGGCGGTCGCAAACTGTGTCTGACCGGTCCCGGGATCAGGGACGTTGATAATTCAGCGCCGAATGGCCTGCCCGATCACTTTTTCGATCAGTGGGCCTCCAACGGTCTGCGCTTTCCGCGCGGCGTCGATGTGCTTCTTGCCGCACCCGACGGGGTTATCGGACTGCCGCGCACCGTCAAAATCGCGCTCGGAGAGAGTTGAGGCCATGTATGTAGCCGTAAAAGGTGGCGAAGCCGCCATCAGCAACGCCCACAAACTTCTCGCAGACCGCAGGCGTGGTGACCGTTCCGTTCCCGCCATGCATATCGAGCAGATCATCGAACAGCTTGGTCTCGCCGTTGACCGGATCATGAGCGAAGGCTCGCTCTATGACCGCGAGCTGGCGGCACTCGCCTTCAAACAGGCCCGCGGCGACATGATCGAAGCGATCTTTCTGCTGCGCGCCTACCGCACCACACTGCCGCGCTTCGGATATTCCAACCCCATCGACACCGGCGCAATGCTCATTGAAAGACGCATTTCGGCAACCTACAAGGATCTGCCCGGCGGGCAGCTTCTCGGGCCGACCTTCGACTACACTCACCGGCTGCTCGATCCGGAGCTGATGGGCAGTGATGCCGTAGAGGAACCACAAACGCGGGAAGGCAATGACGCCCGCACGCCCCGCGTTTCGGAAATCCTCGCCCATGAGGGCCTGATCGAGGATGACGGAGATTTGCCGGATGATCATCAGACCGGCGATCTGACGCGCGAGCCGATGGAGTTTCCGATGACCCGCGATGTGCGTCTTCAGGCGCTGTCGCGCGCTGATGAAGGATTTCTTCTGGCGCTCGGATATTCGACGCAGCGCGGCTTTGCCCGCAGCCATCCTTTTGCCGGCGAAATCCGCATCGGAGAAGTCGACATAGAGATCGACGTTCCCGAACTCGGATTTGCCGTTAGTCTCGGGCGCATTCGCGTTACCGAGTGCCAGATGATCAACCAGTTCAAGGGCTCGGCGAAATCACCGCCGCAATTCACCCGCGGATACGGGCTGGTTTTTGGTCAGAGCGAACGCAAGGCGATGGCGATGTCGCTGGTCGACAGAACCCTTCGCGCGACGGAACTCGGAGAAGATCTGACAGCGCCGGCGCAGGACGAGGAATTCGTCATTTCCCATTCCGACAACGTCCAGGCAACCGGCTTTGTCGAGCATCTAAAGCTGCCGCACTATGTCGACTTTCAGGCCGAGCTCGATCTTGTTCGCCGCATGCGCGCCGAATATGAGCAAACCCACGATGGCGAAACACCGGATGACGACGGTCTGGAGGCTGCGCAATGAATACGCACACGCAACTCGCGACTTACAATTTTGCCTATCTGGACGAGCAGACTAAGCGCATGATCCGCCGCGCCATCTTAAAGGCCATCGCCATTCCGGGCTACCAGGTGCCGTTTGCCAGCCGCGAAATGCCCATGCCCTACGGCTGGGGTACGGGCGGCGTGCAGGTCACGGCATCGGTGCTCGGCCCAGACGACACGCTGAAGGTCATCGACCAGGGCGCCGACGACACCACCAATGCGGTCTCGATCCGCGCTTTCTTTCAGAAGGTTGCCAATGTGGCCGTCACCACCAGGACCGCCGATGCGACGATCATTCAAACCCGCCACCGGATACCGGAAGAAACGCTTAACGAAGGACAAATCCTGGTCTATCAGGTGCCGATTCCGGAACCTCTCAGGTTTCTGGAGCCGCGTGAAACCGAAACGCGAAAGATGCACGCTTTGGAAGAATATGGCCTCATGCACGTCAAGCTCTACGAGGACATTGCCAGGAACGGGCACATTGCCACCACCTATGCCTACCCGGTGAAGGTCGAGGGACGTTACGTGATGGACCCGTCGCCGACGCCCAAATTCGACAATCCGAAAATGCACAAATCGCAGGCGTTGCAACTATTCGGGGCCGGGCGCGAAAAGCGCATCTACGCCATTCCGCCTTATACCGACGTTATCAGTCTCGATTTCGAGGACCATCCGTTCGAGGTGCAGTCCTTTGAAGAACCCTGCGCCCTTTGTGCGGCATGTGACGTCTATCTGGACGAAGTCATTCTGGACGATCTCGGCGGGCGCATGTTCGTCTGCTCCGATACCGACCATTGCGAGAAACGCCGTGCTGATGGTCATGTCGGACCTCTCGCCGGCGAAACTGCGGAGACCGCACCATGAGCGATCATTCTCTCCTGCGGGTCAACGCCGTAACCAAGTTTTACGGAAGCCGCGTCGGCTGCAGAGACGTATCCTTCGAGCTGTGGCCGGGCGAGGTGCTGGCCGTGGTTGGCGAATCCGGATCGGGAAAGACAACCTTGCTGAACGCCATCTCGACCCGTCTGATGCCGACCTCGGGCACGATCGAATACCGCATGCGAGACGGCCAGTTCCGCGACCTTTACAGTATCGGCGAAGCGGAACGACGCTTTCTGATGCGCACCGATTGGGGCTTTGTGCACCAGAACCCCGCCGATGGTCTGCGCATGACGGTCTCGGCCGGCGCCAATGTCGGCGAACGGTTGATGGCGATCGGTGACCGGCATTACGGAAACATCCGTGGATCAGCCGCGCAGTGGCTCGGCCGTGTGGAAATCGAGACCAACCGCATTGACGACCAGCCGCGTGAATTTTCCGGCGGAATGCGCCAGCGTCTGCAGATCGCCCGTAATCTCGTCACCGGCCCGCGCCTCGTCTTTATGGACGAGCCGACCGGCGGTCTGGACGTTTCGGTCCAGGCACGGCTGCTCGATCTGATGCGCGGGCTGGTCAACGATCTTGGTCTGGCGGCGATCGTTGTCACCCACGATCTGGCGGTTGCACGGCTGTTGTCCCACCGCATGATGGTGATGAAGGACGGCAATGTGATCGAGCACGGTCTGACCGACCGGGTGCTGGACGATCCGCGTGAGCCGTACACCCAGTTGCTCGTTTCATCCATCCTGCAGGTTTAGGAGTGTAACAATGGCTACACCACTCGTCGTTTCCGAAGTTGCCAAAAGCTTCACCATGCACCTGCGTGACGGCGTCAGGCTGCCTGTTGTCGAGAAGGTGAATTTCGCAGTCGCCGCCGGCGAGTGTGTGGTCCTGGGTGGTCCGTCAGGGATTGGAAAAAGCTCCATCCTCAAAATGCTCTACGGCAACTACTCGGTCGACAGCGGCCAGATCCTCATTACGCGGGACGATGTGACGGTTGATATCGCCGGCGCCGATCCGCGCACGATCCTTTCGATCCGTCGCGATACAATAGGCTATGTCAGCCAGTTCCTGCGCACCGTCCCAAGGGTTCCGGCGGTCGATGTGGTTGCGGAACCGCTGCTCGCACGGGGCAGATCCCAGGAAGAGGCGCGTGCGCGGGCAAGAACGCTTCTGGAGAAACTCAACCTGCCGGAACAACTTTGGTCACTGCCGCCGGCGACCTTTTCCGGCGGTGAGCAGCAGCGCGTCAACATCGCACGCGGATTCATCACCAATCATCCGCTGCTTCTGCTCGACGAGCCGACCGCGTCGCTTGATGCGGAAAACCGGGCGGTGGTCATCGAACTGATCCGCGCCAAGAAGGAGGCCGGAACCGCTCTGCTTGGTATATTTCACGATTCTGATGTGCGCGAACAGGTCGCCGACCGGATCATTGATGTCAGTGAGTTTCGTGCTGCCAGGGACGCGGCGTGAAGAAACCAGGAATTGGCGCCGCATCGTCTGAAGTTTAGTCAGGCTGACGAGCTGTTGAATCGAAAATACCGGATTGGCGGTACCGGAAGAAAACGCCATATTGAGGGATGATAGGATGCGATACGCTGTCTATTTCTGTCCGCCGTTGAGCAACCCGCTGACACGGGTCGCCACCAATTGGCTCGGGCGCAGCGCCTTCACCGATGAAACTTTCGAGACACCGGCAGTATCCGGTCTTACGAATTCTGAAATCGCATTCCACACCGCTGCGCCGGCCCGCTATGGTTTTCACGGCACGCTCAATGCACCGTTTCATCTGGCTTCAGATGCAGATGAGGCCGCGTTGGTTGCCGCTTTGACGGCGCTTTCGACAACAGTTGCCCAATTCGAAATCCCGCGTCTTGTCATCAGCCGCATTGGCCTGTTCTTCGCACTTGTGCCGGAAAAACCGGTTGCCGAACTCAGAGATCTTGCCGACCGTTGCGTGCTTGAACTCGACCGTTTTCGGGCGCCTCTGTCCGAAGCTGATATCGCGCGGCGGGCGCCGCAGAATTTGTCTTCCGGACAGCTGGCGAATCTGCAACGCTGGGGCTATCCTTATGTGTTCGATGAATTTCGTTTTCATATGACGCTGACCGGCCCGGTTGAAAACAGGGATGCGGATCGCGTGAAACAGGCGTTGCATGGTTTTTTTGATCCGGTGTTGTGTGAACCGATCGAGGTTCGCGCTGTTGCACTGTTCACCGAAACGGAGCGCGGTAGCCCGTTTCTGGTCCAGTCGCACTTTCCGTTAAAGACCGGCGAAAAACGACGCTCGGCTTAGGAAGCCAACTGATGCAATTGATTGCAGGAATAAGATGTCGGAACTGATATTGAAAAACGCCACCATTGTGCTGGCTGATGAGGTTGTGAAGGGCGCAATAAAGGTGCGCGATGGCCGCATAGGAGACATCGGTGGTGAAACCGCGGTGTCAGCAGCGGAAGATGTGCATGGCGATTACGTCATTCCGGGCCTGGTCGAATTGCACACCGATCATCTTGAGGGTCACTATGCGCCCCGCCCAAAGGTTCGCTGGAATCCGTTTGCGGCGGTTCTCGCCCACGACGCGCAAATCTGTTCGTCCGGCATCACAACGGTTTTTGATGCGTTGCGCATCGGCATGGATGAAGACGCAGAACTCTCCTGTGCGGATATGCGCAAACTCGCTGACGCCATTGATGACGGTTGCCGCAATGACCACCTGCGCGCCGATCATTTTCTGCACCTGCGCTGCGAAGTGTCGGCTCCTGATTGTTTCAGCGGTTTTTCGATCTTCGAGGCTGACAGCCGGGTAAAGCTGGCCTCGCTGATGGATCATTCTCCGGGTCAGCGCCAGTTCCGTCATATCGAAGCCTACAGCATGTATTACCAGGGCAAGCTGAAAATGTCCGACGAGGTGTTTGCAACATTCTGCAAAAAAAGGATTGCCCAATCGGAAGCGAATTCGGACCGCAACCGCAAGGCCATATCCGATGCCTGCCTGGCGCGTGGCATTGTGCTTGCAAGCCATGACGATGCGACGCTCGATCATGTGGATGAGGCGATTGAACAGGGCATTCAGGTTGCCGAGTTTCCGACAACGTTCGAAGCAGCCGAAGCATCGAAAAAGGCCGGGCTGGCAGTATTGATGGGCGCCCCCAACGTGGTGCGCGGCGGCTCGCACTCCGGAAACGTGGCGGCAAGTGAGCTCGCCGAGCACGGTCTGCTGGACATACTGTCGTCGGATTATATCCCCTTCAGCCTTATCCAATCGGCGTTTACCCTCGGGGAGCACGTTGAGGGGATCACGCTGCCGCAAGCCATTTGCATGGTGTCGAAAAATCCGGCAGCCTCCTGCGGTCTGGATGATCGCGGGGAGATCGCAGTCGGAAAGCGCGGCGACCTCGTACGTGTCAGTGTCGATCATCATGTGCCGGTCGTGCGCACGGTCTGGCGCGAAGGCCGCCGGGTGGCCTGATGCCGATGGCAGCCGACACTTCGCTCCGAAAAAATTCGCCGGTTGAGGGCGGCGCTTTTATCGCCGTTGTCGGTCCAAGCGGTGCCGGCAAGGATACGCTGATGAACTTTGCCAGAGAGGCACTGGCCGGCCGCAAGGGCGTGTTTTTTGTCCGCCGCGTCATTACACGGCCGGTCGACGGCGCTGCGGAAGATCACACACCTTCAACCTTCGAAGAATTCGACAGAAACGCCCGCGACGGCCAGTTTGCCTTCCATTGGGATGCGCACGGCCTGAAATACGGGCTTCCTTCTGATATCGATGACCGTATCCGCGCCGGCGAGTGCGCTGTGTGCAATGGTTCAAGGGCTGTTTTGCAGGGTCTTTCGGAGCGCTACGCCAATTTTCTGGTGGTCAGTATCACTGCGTCGCCGCAGGTTCTGGTCAGTCGCCTTGCCCTGCGCGGGCGTGAAAGCACTGCAGAAATCCGCGAGCGTCTTGAACGCAGCGCCGGGTTGCAAACGCAATGGCCGGGTGCGGTTGTCGTCGACAACAGCGGATCGGTCGAGGCGGCCGGCAATGAGCTCGTTGCGGCCATCCAGAAAATGGTCGTGGTACCGTAAACGCAAGCGCCTTGCACGCTCAGGCACGTGTCCAATGCTAATTTGCCCTCGTATTCCTGCAGCAATTGCTTTTGAGCGTGCACCCGATACGCTGTTGGCGGTGGATTCGTAAAGCAGATCGGAGATGTTTTGCAACTGAATGTCTCGACCTTGCGGGCTTTGTTCTTTGCGCTCTGCGCGGCAATCATATTCACCTTCATCTTTGCGTCGGCAAAATTTGTCGGCTCGAATACGGACCCTGTTCAGATTGTCTTCATGCGTTATGCAGGTGCTGCGCTTGTCATCAGCACCATTGCCGTCATCATCAATGGTGGATTCTCCGGTCTCAGGAGCAAAGTTCCCGGCACCCATGTCGCACGTGCTGCCAGCGGGGTTCTCGGTGAAATGTGCATCATATCCGCGCCGCTGTTCATGGCCTATGAGGATGCCACGGCAATCGGTCTGACCGGTGGTGTGTTTGCAATGATGCTGGCGGTGTTTTTGCTGAAAGAAAAGGCCAGCCCCATGCACTGGCTTGCCGCAATGATATGCCTGTCCGGCGCAATGCTGATCGCGCTCGTTGATGTGGGCACAAACGACAACGAAACCACATGGATCGGTGTCGGGATTGCGATTGGTGGGGCCGTGCTTTCGGGAGCCGAGCTCTTTTTCATCAAATTCCTGACAGACCGGGATCGGCCTCTGGCCATCATGCTTTACGTCAATATATTGGCGGTCATCATGCTTGCTCTGCCGGCCGCATGGCTGTGGAAACCGCTGGACAGCAGTGACGTGGTTTGGCTGTTGGTGATTGGCCCGCTAGCGCTTCTCGGACAGTTGTGCTGGATAAAGGCGTTCCAGAATGCCGACGCCATAATCGTTGTGCCGGTTTCCTATGCCGTCATTCCGTTTTCGGCGATACTCGGTTTTCTCGCCTTTAACCAGCATCTTGGCATCTACGAGATTTCCGGCGCCCTGCTGGTGATCGTCGGCGGAATTTTGCTTGCCCGGATACCCGCGGGAGAGCGGCGGCAAACCCGTGCGAAGGCCTGAAGCGCTATTTCTCGGCGATATAGTCGCCGACAACCAGGACATCGATGCCCGTTGTGTAGAACATCAGCAATGCGTCCTGCGCATTGTGCAGGATCGGCTTTCCCATGATGTTGAAACTGGTGTTGAGAATGAGCGGTACGCCGGTCAGTTCGTGAAATGCGCTGATAAGATCGTGGTATCGCGGATTCCAGTCACGGATGACCGATTGCAGCCTTCCGGTCCCGTCTTCATGCACGACTGCCGGAACACGTTGGCGTACGTCTTCACGAAACTTCAGTGTCCGCTCCATATAGGGCGACAGCTGATAGTCCTCGAACCAGTCCTGCCCGTGTTCGTGCAGAATTGACGGCGCGAAGGGGCGAAAGGCTTCACGGTATTTGACCTTTGCGTTGATCTGAGCCTTGGCGTCGGCCGGCCTCGGGTCGGCAAGGATCGAACGGTTGCCAAGTGACCGCGGCCCGAACTCGGCGCGCCCCTGCACCCAGCCGACGAGTTTGCCGTCGGCAAGGCATTGCGCCGCGTGTCGGACAACACCGTCTCCGAGCCGGCGGATGCGTTCATCCCTGTCGGCAATCTGTTCCAGCGAGACCTGTGACAGGTCCTTGCCGAGATAGGGCGAGTGGAATTCCTTACGCACCGGCAGATCCGTGTTGTCCGCGCCAAGCGCCAGCAGCGCCGCTCCGACCGCGTTGCCGTCATCGGCCGGCGCTGGCGGCACGTGCACCTCGTCAAACAGTCCGTCTGGCAGAATAATCTTGCCGTTGAAGGACGAATTGAGCGCGCAGCCGCCGGCAAGAACGAGCTTTTGAGACGGCGCTTCCTCCTTGGCCTCCGCCAGCTTGACATGCATGAGGCGCTCAAAGGCGCGTTGGCCTTCGAATGCCAGATCGGCCCGGATGTTTGCCTCTTGCAGAGCCACTATGCCTTGCAGCTGTTTGACCGCATCGTTTATTTCGGATTTGTCGGCGGCGCTGATCGCTCCGTCCTCGATTTTGATCAGCCGGTCGATCTGTTGTCTGATTGCTGTGTTCTCACTGCCGTACGGTGCGAGACCCATGACTTTCCATTCCTCACCCTTGCCCGGGTCCCAGCCGCACAGCTCTGTGATAAGACCGAAGAAGAAACCTATGCTGTCGCGACCCTGAAAGCGCCGTTTCAGCGACAGAACGCCGCCGTCATAGCGATAGATGGCGGAGGCGGACGATTCACCCATGCCGTCGACAACCAGGCACGATGCCTCGTCGAACGGGCTGGTAAGGCAGGCATAGGCGGCGTGGCATTCGTGATGGTCGTAGCGCCTCAGTTCTACGTTGGTGTGTCCGAGGATTCGGTGCGCCATGAGCAGAACCGAGCGGCCTGCACGGTCCTGTGCGTAATGGAGATCCCCCACAAGTGCGCGTTCGGAGATGGCGTCGACCAGCGAGGATGTGTATTCCTGTCCGAGAGCCCGGATGGTGTCAAACCGGAAGAAGCCCTCTTCGGCCACCCGGCGAAGATAGGCGCTGAAACGCTCGCCCCAGCTTGTGGCGACGACGATCTCGTGGTCGGGATCGACATACTCCTTCAATAGCTCCGGCAGGTACATGACAGGCGCGGATTCGCAATTGGGTGCACGTTTGTATTGCAGATATCGTTCAACCGCCTCTGCAAAGAGCACGTTTCCGGCGTCATCGACAATTGCTATGGCCGGGTCGTGAAACGTCGTGGCCAAACCAATATAGGTTCGTTTTTTCAAGAAGTAGGCTCCGTGAATCCACCGCAGATATAAGATGTAGCACAAAGCCGGACAGTTGCAATGCTGCCTGCCCGGACCCGGACTAGTCGGATACAGCTGCGGAAAACGCACGAAATGGCCGTACCGGACGCCGCTGCGGGATGGGCAATTGTGAAACAGTTTCAATAAATGCGGGGGGTTTTGAGCGTCGAGTTTTGTCGGCGTCGATGCTACCGTGTTGCAAACAAATTGGGAGCATTGTTGGTGTCGAAATATCCTCGCGACATGATCGGCTATGGCCGCAACACGCCGGATCCGAAATGGCCCGGAGGGGCCAACGTGGCGGTCCAGTTCGTGATCAACTACGAAGAAGGCGGCGAAAATAATATCCTGCACGGCGATGCGGGATCGGAAGCCTTTCTGTCTGAAATCGTCGGTGCCGCGTCGTGGCCGGGTCAGCGCCACATGAATATGGAATCCATCTATGAATATGGATCCCGGGCCGGGTTCTGGCGTCTGTGGCGCATGTTTACCGGTCGGCAGATGCCGGTGACGGTTTACGGCATCGCGACTGCGATGGAGAAAAACCCCGAAGTTGTCGCCGGGATGAAGGAGGCCGACTGGGAAATCGCCTCCCACGGTCTCAAATGGATCGAATACCGAGACTTCACCCGCGAAGAAGAAGCCGAGCATATGCGCGAGGCGATCCGCATTCATACAGAAGTCACCGGAGAACGTCCGCTTGGTTGGTACACCGGGCGCAGTTCGATCCATTCGGCTGATCTGGCGATCGAAGAGGGCGGGTTCCTCTACTCCTCCGACGCTTACGCCGATGATCTGCCCTATTGGGTAAAGGGACCGAACGGACCGCACCTCATCATTCCCTACACGCTGGATGCAAACGACATGCGTTTTGCGACGCCCCAGGGCTTCAACAGCGGCGATCAGTTCTATGCCTATCTGAAAGACAGTTTCGACGTGCTCCATGCCGAAGGCGAGGCCGGCGCGCCGAAGATGATGTCTATCGGCCTTCATTGCCGGCTGGTCGGCCGTCCCGGAAGGGCGGCGGCGTTGGCCCGTTTTCTCGATTATGTCGCCTCGCACGAAAAGGCCTGGGTGCCGCGCCGCGTCGACATTGCTAGGCACTGGCACGAAAACCACAAACCGGCCGGAGAGATTGAATGACGGCACGCAGTTCCTTCCTGTCGCAGTGCGGCGGTGTGTTCGAACATTCGCAATGGATTGCCGAACGCGCCTTTGATTCTGGCGCCGTTTATGACCCGTTGCGCGCCGGCGCAGTCCATGCGGCGCTGTGTGCCATCTTTCGCCAGGCGACGCAGGAAGAACGCCGCGATGTGCTGCTGGCGCACCCAGACCTTGCCGGCAAGCTGGCAGTTGCCGGAGAATTGACGGTTGAGTCGAAGTCGGAACAGGCCGGTGCCGGGCTTGACCGCCTGAGCGAGGCGGAACACACGGAATTCACGCGTTTGAACTCGGACTATATGCGCCGTTTCGGATTTCCCTTCATCATTGCCGTCAAGGGTCTCGGGAAAGATGACATCCTCAATGCCTTCAGAACCCGCATTTCCAACAGCGAGGATGAAGAATTCAAAACCGCCTGCGCCCAGGTCGAGAAGATTGCCAAGCTGAGGCTTGAAGCCATTTTGCCGGAACAAAGACCCAGATGAGCAATATCCTGACCATAAGGCCCTTGACCCCGGAAAACTTCGCTCCGTTCGGCGAGGTTCTCGACACGGATGGTGCCGAACTCAGAATGATCAATGAGGGCACGACTGAGCGGTTTCACGGGCTTGCGCACACCGAGATCGACGCCGCCGGCATTGCCATAGTCAGCCTCTTCCGCGGACAGCCGAGACACTTTCCCTATCGCGTTGACATGATGGAGCGCCACCCGCTTGGCTCGCAGGCGTTTTATCCTCTTGCGGAAAGACCCTGGCTGTTGATCGCCGCGGAGGACAACGATGGCAGACCGGGCGATCCTCAGGCGTTCCTCGCCCATGGCCGGCAGGGAGTGAACTACCGTGCCAATGTGTGGCACCATCCTTTGATGGCATTGAACGAGGTCAGTGAATTTCTCGTGGTGGACCGCGAGGGAGAGGGAACGAATCTGGAGGAGCAGTCCTATCCGGATCCGTATTTCATTGAAGCGGCGGACTGGACTTGAACAGCCAACTGAAACCGGTCTCAACGAAAACCGATGGCACCCCGAACGAAGGCGGTGCACAAACGACAAACGGAGAAACACATGGCCGCTGATACAGGACGTTTGACTACACATGTTCTCGACACGGCTTCCGGAAATCCGGCGGCTGGCCTGTCCATAGATCTCTATTCCCTGGACGGTGGGACACGCACGCACCTCAAGACTGTGTCAACCAATGACGACGGACGCTGCGATGCGCCGCTGCTTGCCGGTGACAGCCTTGCCGTCGGCGAATACGAACTTGTCTTCCACGCCGGCGACTATCTGAAACAAAGCGGCGCTGCGCTGACAGAGCCGGCCTTTCTCGACGTCATTCCGATCCGTTTCGGCATCGCCGACCCCGAAGCCCATTACCACGTGCCGCTATTGATATCGCCCTATGGCTATTCGACATACCGCGGCAGCTGATCACCATTTCTGCACAAACATGAACGCGACAAACTCGCCATGGTTTCAGGAGCTTGGCGGGTTTTTCTGCCTTCAGGCTTGCAGAATCTGGAGTGTGCTCTTTGCCGGTTCTCCGGCGACGTAGGTCTCGACGATGGCGCGGTCGTCGCCGAGTGTTTGCAGCAAAAACAGCTCTTCCGTGAGCTTGGTGACTGCTTCCATCTTCAGCGCCATGGCCGGCGTAGCGCTGGCGTCGAGGACGACCATATCCGCCTCCCGGCCCGGCTCCAGGGAACCGATCTTGTCTTCCAGTGACAGCGCCCGAGCATTACCAAGCGTGATGCGATAGAAACTTTCCAGCGGTGTCATGCGCTGGCCCTGCAGCTGCAGGACCTTGTAGCCTTCATCGACCGTGCGCAGCATTGAATAGTTGGTGCCGCCCCCGACATCGGTGGCAATGGCAATGCGCACAGGCTTGTCCCGCTCGTCCAGCGTTTTCAGTCCGAAGAGACCGCTGCCGAGGAAGAGGTTCGAGGTCGGGCAGAACACGGCGACCGATCGGCTTTCCGACATCACGTCCGCCTCGCGGTCGCTGAGATGGATCGAATGGCCGAACAGGCTTTTTGGTCCGAGCAGGCCGTAATGTTCATAGACGTCGGTGTAGTCCTTGCTCCAGGGATAGAGTTCCTGAGTGAATGCGATTTCAGCGTGGTTTTCCGAAAGATGCGTCTGCATGTGCAGATCCGGATGTTCGCGCACGAGTGTGCCTGCCATCTCCATCTGCTCGGGAGTCGAGGTGATTGCAAAACGCGGCGTGATCGCCACCAGCTGGCGGCCCTTGCCATGCCAGCTCTCAATCACCGCCTTGGTATCGTCATAGCCTGTCCGAGGCGTGTCGCACAGCGCCGCAGGCGCGTTGCGGTCCATCATCACCTTGCCGCCGATCATGCGCAGATTGCGCTTGTGGCTCTCCGCGAAAAATGCATCGACCGATGTCTTGTGGACCGAGCAATAGGTGACCGCCGTTGTCGTGCCGTGACGCACCAGCTCGTCGAAAAAGGCAGTCGCGATACGCGCCGCATGGGCGGCATCTTCAAAGCGCTGTTCTTCCACGAATGTGTAGTTGTTGAGCCACTCGAGCAGCGCGGCTGCGTAGGAGCCGATCACCTGCATCTGCGGAAAATGGATATGCGTGTCGATGAAACCAGGGGTGATGAGGTGCGGACGATGATCCGTTTCCGCCACATCTTTCGGTGCCTGGTTTTTGACAGACTGATAATCACCCGAAGCCACAATGAGGCCGTTGTCGATCAAGACGGCACCGTCTTCCTCATAAGCATAGGATGCGGCGTCATCGATCCCGCGTGGTGCGTCCTTGAACGACAGCAGCCGTCCCCTGATCAGTCTTGCGGTCACTTAATTTACTCCGGTTTGGCGCTTATTGAGCTTTCGAACCAGGCAACGAGCATCTTACGCTCTTCCGGTTCAATCAAGGTGATGTTCGCCGGCGGCATGGCATGGCTGCGGCCTGCCTGCAGATAAATCTCCCGCGCCTGCGCCGCGATCTCCGCGTCGTTTTCAAGCAGAACGCCCTTCGGTGCGGCGATAATGCCCTCCCAGACTGGCTCCTGCGCATGGCACATGGAACAGCGCGACAGGACGATATCCTTTGCCTGGTCGAAATGGGTGTCCTGCGCGAAGCGTGCAAAGGCAGGCTGGACCGGCATGGCAGCTTCGTCCGTTTCGCCTGTGAGCACCTTCGGAACCGTCGACAGCCACATGATGATGATGAAGAGGATAACCGTCGCGATCCACGTCCAGGTCGGGTTGCCCTTGCGGGCGTGACGCGTGTTGAACCAGTGACGGATGGTGACACCCATCAGGAACACCAGCGACGCGATAATCCAGTTGAACTCCGTTGCAAAGGCAAGCGGATAATGGTTCGACAACATCAGAAAGATTACCGGAAGGGTTAGATAGTTGTTGTGCGTCGAGCGCTGCTTGGCGATCTTGCCGTAAACCGGGTCCGGCTTGCGGCCGGCAATGAGATCGTCAACCACCACTTTCTGGTTGGGAATGATCACCATGAACACGTTGGCCGACATGACCGTCGCCGTGAAAGCGCCCAGATGCAGGAACGAGGCGCGGCCCGTGAAAACGTGGGTATAACCCCAGGCCATGGCGACCAGAACGACGTACAAAAACACCATCAGCAGCGTGTCGCTCTTGCCGAGGAACATTTTGCAGGCAAAGTCGTAGGCAACCCAGCCAAAGGCCAGCGAGGCAACCGAGATCAGGATTGCGACCGGCGCGGAAATGTCGAGAACCGCCGGATCGATCAGGTAGAGATCGGCGCCGGCATAATAGACGATGCACATCAGCACAATGCCGGAAATCCACGTCATGTAGGATTCCCACTTGAACCAGGTCAGGTGTTCCGGCATTTCGGCCGGCGCCACCAGGTATTTCTGGATGTGGTAAAATCCGCCCCCATGGACCTGCCACTCCTCGCCGAAGGCACCTTCAGGCAAGCCTGGACGCTGCCTCAGGCCGAGATCCAGCGCGATGAAATAAAAGGACGAACCGATCCAGGCGATAGCTGTAATGACATGCAGCCAGCGTGTGGCAAAGGAAAGCCAGTCCCAGGCAACGGCAAAGTCGTACATGAGAATTCCCCTATTGTTTCGAGCATTCTGCCGGTCTCGCCACTTGAAAGAAAGTGGCAAGTCGCCGGATGACTTTCAAAATTTTCTAAATAATCATAGGATCACCCCATGTCGTATTTTGAAAATATCAAGGTGTTCCTGCGCGTCGTTGAACTCGGCAATCTGTCGGCAGCAGGACGCGATCTGCGCATATCTCCAGCCGTTGCCAGCAACCGCGTCAAGGAACTGGAAAAATACCTCGGTGTACGCCTGTTCAATCGCACGACACGACAATTGACGCCGACCGAACACGGCAAGATTTTCTATCGCGGGGCAGGGCGCATTATCCAGGCCGTGGAGGATGCCGAGGCATCGATCGCTTCCGTGTCAGGCCAGCCGAAAGGCGTCATCCGGGTGACGGCGCCGCTCGGTTTCGGCCGGCGCTTCATCGCCTCGGGTATCCCGGAATTTCATGAGCAATATCCCGACATCGAAGTGCGGCTGCGGCTCTCCGACCACAATGTAGATATATTGAAGGAAAGCATCGACCTCGCTTTCCGTCTTGGTGTTATTGAGGATTCGTCCCTGCGCATGCGCGGCATCATGGATTGTGACCGCGTGCTGTGCGCATCGCCCGATTACATCAAGAAGGCCGGCAAGCCGGCAACGATCGATGATCTGATGCGTGACGACTACAACTGCCTGTTGTTGCGCTTTCCAGGCTCCAGTGAATTTGTATGGACGCTTCAGACCGATGAAGGTGTGCGAAAAGTTGAAGTTAGCGGTGTCTTCGATTCCGATGATGGCGACGTGCTGATGGAATGGGCGCTTGCCGGCCACGGCATGGTCAATAAGCCGCGTTTCGAGGTGCAGCGTTTCATCAATTCCGGCCAGTTGGAGGAAATTCTGCCGCAGCATCCGCCGACACCAGCGAAACTCGCGGTGATCTTCCCGCACAAGGATTTCCAGGATCCAAAGCTGCGCCTGTTCATCGATTTCATGGCCTCGCGCTGCCAGAAGATGATCCGCGCCGCGCTGCAGTAGGCTGAAGCGCTGCTATTGCCGGCGCGTGCAAAAACAGGACCTGATCAGCACACTGTCACATCGTTCCAGCGCCTATCCTCGAAAATGCGTCCGCGATATTCGCCGCCGATGATCGCCTGACGCGCCTCGTCCCAGCGCTGCGCCCAGATGGCCGGATCGCGCAGCTCGCTTGAAGGCTCGGCGCGGCTGCGGGCGACAAAGCCCGGAAAGGCAGGGCGGCCGGTGGCCTGGCCGGTCGGGTGGTAGCGCAGATCGATGCTCCAGCGCAGATCGTTCGAGCGATTGGGCAGTGCCCGGTGAACATTCATCTTGTGAAACAGCACCACGCCGCCGCGTTTGACCGGCAGCGGCACCGCCTCGCGGTCTTCCATCAGCCTGCCTGGCACCTGCGGCTCGGAGGCAAGCGCCAGGTTCGAGCAATGCACCTTGGGTCCTTCCCGGTGCGAACCCGGCACGTAAATAAGGCAGCCATTCTCAACCGTTGCCTCGGTGACCGCGACCCAGACGGTAATCTGCTGTGTGTCGTCGGCCTCGGGAAGCAGCGCGACAATATCCTGGTGCCAGGTCGTGGCGCCGACATTGGAGTGCTGAGCATTGCTGCCGGAAAGCTGGCCTTCGGGCGGCTTCATTCGCATCTGCTGCACCGGGTTTGCATGGATTTCCGGACCGACAAACTGCTCGACGAGATCAAGGATCCTGTCGTTGCGCAGGACATTGAACACCGCCGGTCCGGCATGCATGTGATAAGTCTGCGGATCGACCGGCCCGTTGATTAGCGGCAGGGAAATGTTGAAATGCCGGTGCAGGTCGGGATAGTCGGCCAGAACCCGGCAGAAACGCAGGCCGAACGGCAGATCGTCATGGACCGCCGGGATTTCTCCCTGCGCGTAAAGATCGGCCGCGATTCTCCCCAACAGTGCCTCGTATTCGGCCTGCAGCGGTGCGAGATCCGCATCGTCGAGCAGTTCCTCGATCGCCAGAAAGCCGTTCTCCTCAAAGGAAGCGCGCTGTGTCGCGTTCAGCCGGTTGATTGATTTGCCGCCTGTCATTGCCAATCCCTTCCGTTCAGCGAATTGGTGCAAAGGATGCAATCGATCGAGACCAGCGTCAGACGAATGCTTAATTGCCTAAGGCTGTGGAATTTGGTGGCTAAATGCCGCTCCTTTGCCTATCTTTGGGCCCTATGCGTCACGGATTACCGCCACTTCCCGCCCTTCAGGCTTTCGAGGCCGCCGCACGGCATGAGAGTTTTGCCGCTGCCGCCGAAGAGCTGCACCTGTCGCAATCCGCGATCAGCCACCGCGTGCGCCTGCTTGAGCATCATCTCGGCTATTCGCTTTTCGAGCGCCTGCCGCGCGGATTGCGGCTGACCGAAAATGCCAAGGCTTATCTGCCGTCGGTCCGCAAGGCCTTCGACATGATCCTCGGATCGACCTCCGGCGTCTTCGGCACCGGCGGTGATGCGCTGGTCACTGTTCGCGCGCCCGTTTCCTATTCGGCGCTCTGGCTTTCTCAGCTGATCAATGGCTTTCTGCGTCGCTATCCCGATATTGAAGTCAGGCTGTTGAGCTCGGTCTGGGCTGACCGGGTGGCGCAGGATGAAACGGACCTTGAATTTCGCCTTGGCCACGGCCACTGGCCGGGATACCAGGCTGAACTGGTGTTTCGCGACCCCGTTATTCCGGTTTGCAGCCCGCATATCCATCCGGGCAAGACAGGGCAATTGACAGCAGCAGATATTGCGCAGCACCCGCTCATTCATATTCTTGGAACTGAAGATCATTGGGCGCTGTTCTTCGAAGCCGAAGGGCTCAAGGTCACCAGCAGGTCGCCCGGTTTGCGGGTCGATTCGACCATGGCCGCCGCCGAGATGGCGGCAAATGGAGACCGGTTCGCATTGCTGCAGGGGCGCCTTGCCGAGCCGTACATTCAAAGCGGCCGCCTGGTGCCTGCGGCGAATCGCGAACTTGCTGTGGACCAGGGCCTCTATCTTCTGCGCGGTGAGGATGCGGAGCGCATGAGCCCGGAGGCGATCCTGTTGCGCGACTGGATTCTGGATACGGTTCGCGAGACACCGTAATAAAGTGGAAAACAAAGCGTCGGTGTGGATTGAACGGCAACTTTGAAAGGGTCCAAACGGGTCATGACATTTTCGGCAATCATTTTCGACTGCGACGGCGTGCTGGTGGATTCTGAGAAGATCTATCTTGCCGTCGAGCGCGAGCATCTGGTGCGCATCGGCCTCGAATATGACCAGACCGAATACCGCCGCCGTTTCATGGGGCTGAACTATGCCGACTATTTTGGCGAGCTGGAACACGACTATCGGCAACTGAAAGGCACAGCGCTTCCGGCCGATTTTTCAGGCGCTCTCAGGGCCGAATGCGCCAGGCGCCTGGAGACCGAACTGCAACTTATCGAAGGCGCAGACGCGCTTCTGGAACGTTACGCCGGCGCCAGGGCCGTCGCTTCCTCAAGCACGCCCGAGGCGCTGCAGATGAAACTCCGTTTGACCGATCTCCACCATCATTTCGACCCGCATATCTATTCCGGCGACGAGGTCGAGAACGGCAAACCCGCCCCTGATCTCTTCCTGATGGCGGCAAGCAAAATCGGCATCCCACCGGCTGAATGCCTGGTGGTCGAAGACAGCGAAAACGGTGTCCGCGCGGGCCTTGCCGCCGGCATGACCGTCTGGGGTTTCACCGGCGGCGGCCACGCCGATGAGAGCCTGGCCGAGAGGCTGCAAGGGGCAGGGGCGCATGTGGTCATGTCGGGTTATAGGGAAATGCAGGAACACGCCGTCAGTTGATCGAAAAGTTTGTTCTATTCGACCCGCCGATATCCGAACGCCTATACGTATAAACGCCATTGCTTTTGCCCAATTCGGCGAACAAACCGGATCGAACGATCGCTGTTGGCACGCCGGCAGGTGCCGGAAACAGCCAGACGGCCAGCGTGCCGTCCGCTTTCAGAACTCTGTGCATCTCCGGCAGCAGCCGGTTCAAGGGCAGGGTAGGAAAGGGAACGACGCCAAACAACAGGACCAGATCGACGCTGGTGGCCTCCAGGCCCGTCTTCAGGGCATCGCGTCTCATGATTTCAACATTGTTGAGACCTGCTTCCTGAACTTTGGCTCTAACTCTGTCGACAAAGTCGGACAGAGGATCCATGGCGATCAGATGGCCGTTTTCACCGAGCATCCCGGCGGCCGGCAATGTAAAAAAACCGGTACCGCAACCAACTTCCAGAACCGTTTGCCCTGCTCTTATGCCAGCCCCGCGGAGTGTTCTGTTCGGATCAAACAGCCAATGCCGCAACCGGCTTTCCATGGTTGCGCCACCGGCCCTGGCAAGACAATTCATGATGCGTGATTGGCCGAGTTTTTCGGTGTCCATCGTGTTCTCCGGGGTAGATTTCCGGCAAATATCGACCGGGAACAACGGTGATCGTTTGCTTCATCCACCGGCAAGGCGATTTCAGCGCCTACAGGAACTTCAGCCGGTCTTCGAGAGGCCCATTGCACGCCATGCGAAAATCGCGATGGCGATCCACACGATGCTGCGCAGTGCCATTGCACCAACGGTGCGTATTTCGTAGGCGCCGCCCGACAGGACATGAATTGCGAAGGCCGCGAAAACTGCGATCGTTGCGGCAGCAATGATGGCAGCAAGCGGCGTTGCCCATCGAAACTGCAGGAGCAGACCAATGCCCGCAGCGACATAGGCAAATCCCGCACAGAAATTGAACCACAGGACAAAAGGCACTGCTGCACCGACGGCCTCGCGTGCCGCCTCACCGCCAAAAAGCGCCTGCCCGCCGGAGTAGATCGTCAACACTCCGAACAATAGGGCCACAATTCCAGCGGCACGAAGTTTTGAGACCGATGACAAAATGCTTCCAATTCAAAAAGCCGGGCCGGATTGCATGAAGACAGTTTAGGTCATGCATCGGTTCCGGCCTTGACCCTGGTCAATGGTTTCCGGAATTTCTGATCGATCCCTGTCAATGCGACGATCATCGGTGCAGCCAGGAGCGGGACAGTATGATTGACCCGCGATCCATATTGGTCATCATAGGCTGAAAAACACCGACAATCAGGAAGGCATGGCAATGAGTGACGACACGGTCACCATCGAAGAACGGGAAAACGGCCCGCTTGTGGTCAAGAATCTTGGCGATCTGCGCCTTGCGGACGGAACGGCAGCGGAAGCCAAGCCCGTGATGGCGCTTTGCCGCTGCGGCGGCTCGCAAAACAAGCCCTTTTGCGATGGCACGCACAACAATATCGGCTTCGAAAGCGCCGGTTCCGACGTCGCGGCAAAGGACAAGATCCGCGCCTATGAAGGCGCAGACGTCACTGTCTATTACAACGCGCTTTTATGCTCCCATGCCGGCGAATGCGGACGCCGCGCCGCGGCGATATTCAATCCGAACCAAAAGCCCTGGATACAGCCGGACAACGGCACGAAGGAGCAGATCCACGAGGTCATGCAGGCCTGTCCTTCAGGGCCCTGCGCTACAGCGATGCCGGCGGCGATGCCGAACTGGTCGCCGATGGAGAGGTCTCAATTACAATAGAAAAGAACGGCCCCTACCGGGTGTGCAACATCCCGGTCGCCGCCGATTACTGGACACAAGGCCAGACAGAGCAAAAATACGTCCTGTGCCGCTGCGGCAAATCCGGCAACAAACCCTTCTGCGACGGCAGCCATCTCGACGAGGGATGGAGCGATGACGGCTGAGGCAGCGGCAGATAGCACGCATATGCGGTGGCAGCTGATTTACAAGCTTGGCCCGGTTCATTCCCGTGGAACTGGCAAACTGTCACGCAATTTACGTCTTCGAAACAAGCGCCCCCAGGTGCTGCATGAAGGGCCGGCCTTCATGTTGCTCGTGGGCTTCAATTGGCTCCGTCGAAATGTCTTCAAAATGCAGATCAAGCACCGTAGCCCGTTCATGGGCGAGCGGCGGATTGCAATAGCAAAGTTCGCTCCATTCCACCTGGCCCTCCGAATTGACCACGGCCCGGTCCATTGAGGCGACAATTTCGGATCCGTCAGGGCGTTGATTGTCGATTGTCCCGTCGGTGAGTTTCGCGAGAAACGCAGCAGCTGTGTCGGCGCGAAATTTTGCGCGTACATGATAGATCATCGCTACACCATCCTTTGATTGCTGTGGTGGAATGCTCGTTGTTTGCAGGGCATTCGACACCTGACATCATTGCATGAAAAAAACGGCAATCTTTGTGAGCGGACCGCACCGGTTAAGAACCGGGCCATGGCCGGGCCTAATACACGTTGGAAGAAAATTCACCAGGGCATCAGCCCGTGATAGGGAACGCGCGCGACGACGTCGTGCGCCATGCAGGCCAGTGTCGTGATGTCGAATACAGGCAGCCTCAGTTCTTTTTGAAGCGACGCCGCATAGGGCGGCGGATCTGTGCACTCCAGAACGATGGACCTGATTTCCGATGTTTGCCGGATCAGGTCGCGCCCTGCCTCCAGGAGTTCCTGCTCAATCAGCGCCAGGTCCATTGCAGTGCGCCGGTTGTGCAATATGACGTCGGCAAACTCGTTCGTGTCCTCGAGACCCTTGACGGCGACCGGGATGTTGCCGGCACCCACACCTTCAATTGGCAAAATGACCGGCACCGGCCCTATCGAGGTGTACGTCATATTTCTTTTGCATGGCCACTCTTACCGCGCGCGATTTCCAAGGGTTTTCATCTTTTCAATCCATTCAAGCCTCTTTTCTTGATTGACCGCTTCCACCATCCCGAAAAGCGTGCTGCGGATAGGTCACACACCGGCAATGCCAAGGACATTGCGTTCCAGGCTTCTGAGGCTGTGGGCCAGAAAATACCAGCGATATGCCAGTGCCGGCATGCCCATGGTGATAACTATTCTCGCGGATTTGCCTTTGAGCAGGGGTTTGGGAAAACCTTCCGCATAGCTGAGGGCTACACCGGGCCGAAATATCTGCTCGATGAAGCCCTTGAGCACTGCCGGCATGGTGCCCATCCAAAGAGGATAGATCAGAACGAGATGATCTGCGCCAACGCATGCCGCCTGGACATCCTTGAGGCTTTCGGGTGTGCCCGCAATGCCCTGCTGCCAATCGTCCTGTGTTCGCAGTAGTGGGAAATCCAACCGCGCCGTATCGAAATACCCAACCTGGTGGCCTGCTGACCTGGCCCCTTCAACGTAGGCGTCCGCCAAGGCGCGACAAAGGTGTTTTCCGGAAGGGTCGGGATGCCCCTGTATGACAACGATCTTGGTCATGTTTGTCTCCCAAGGTTTCGCTGTGTTCCGATCTTACGTAGTTTTCCAACCCTGATGAGCCACAGCGGAAACGCCGCGGGAGCGGCGCGACAATGTCTCCTCGTTGGTTACGCGCGCTGTGCCGCAATCAGCATCCAGGCGGCGAGCAGGGCTGCGATGAGCACGCCGGGGAACGACATCCATACCGGCACGATAAATCCGCCAACCACAATCTCAAGGCCCGTGACCAGACGCACCGCGTGGGCAACGGCGCCCATCGCAAAGAAGATGCCGGATGTGTAAAGGGCAGCTTTCAGCATTCGCTTTCTCCCTCAGTTACGTTTCACCCCGGTAATGCCCTGCATATTTCGTGTGACGTATCAGCCGACACCGTGGAACCCGTGATCGCATCCAAACAGGTAGTGGCAGATGGGCAAGAGGTCATGGAATGTGCACGATGCGAGGAAGAACAGAATTACCACCCCAAGCGATGCGATGATGAGCCTGTGGTGCGTTTCGATTGATTGATTTAATGAGGTCATGATGACGCTCCTTCTCTGTCCGCGGACAAAAAACTTGGTTCCATGTGGCGAGCTCCTTCGGATGTCATTTCTTCATCAAGTGCTTGCCGCGTAAGACGCCCCACAACACCGTTAGACCACAGCCGATAATCAGAAAGGGAGCTAGGGGCCAGGATACCTGGAACAACTCCCAAAGCCCGCCAGCTAGGAACATCAAACCGACAACGACCCAGAAACCCTCGATGTTCAGGTCCAAGTTCCAACGAAACGCCGTTTCTCCGAGGATGATGGCTGCGACTCCAAGAAGTCCCCACCCCCAACCGATATCGGCCAGAGATGCTATACCGACCCAAATCAGGAAAAGTGCCCAACCGATCGCGTCGAGTTTTTGGGAAAGAGCGTCTTTTTCACCTCGATTTGGATGCGAACCCAATTGGGTTTGTTCACTGGACATCGCCGGTTTCTCCTCTGTGCGTCAGCCGAATAAGGACAGCCGAAACATGAAGTTATGTCGCTGGCCGGTGCATATTTTGGAACCGCATGCCAATCTTGCGAATGAAACTCGACATTATCAGCATCATGACACCCAGAAGGATGAACGCAGCGGCCAGAATCCATGCGAGAATCCGTGGCTCAAAGATAATCAGAATTCCCGCCACAATGAAGACGAGACCTGGAACCACAAGGGCAATTCGCGAGAAAGGTTTTTCCATCATGCCCTTGCAGGTTTCAGCCATCGGGCATGTCGGTAACGGAGTAGAGCTGCGTTCGGACATTATCTCCTCCTTTTACATCGGACATTCCTGTTCTTCCGCGAGCCAGCCGATGGCAGGCGCAACTTGCCACCAAATCACATCGGATTCGGTTCAGGTTCCCTGGGAATCCGGCCCGAAGCCCTGGTCCGTCCCGGAAAAGTGCGTTGCGCTGTCCGCAGATGCGAGGCTTTTCGTGAAGGCGACCCGATAACGCGCGTACTGGCTGACGAGATTGCACAACCATCCAAGGGCCAGGTACATAGCGATCTTGGTGCCCATGCTGTAGTAGTAGGGCAGCGACGCCTCACGCAGTATGGTTTCCGGGAAAAACAATCCGCCAAACGGATTGCCGAGGAGGGCGCAGGTTGTCGTGGCAGTCAAATAGAAAAAAAGATAGCTGAATAATTGAAAGACATCAGCAAGCTGGCTCTGCGTCCCCAGTTCGATGCGAACTCTGGCCCAGTACCAAAGGGTCAGGAGAAACACGATGACAATTGCGCCACCGATCATGCCGAACATATTGGGATAATACGCCATCGTCGGGACCACCAGAACGCTCGCCCCAATGAAGATGAGTCCAGCGGCCAGCAACCCATTCAGCTTCCAGCCCGCCTGGCCAAAATCCGAATAGAGCGCCATGCCCAAAGAGGCCAAGACGATCCCCACCGGAACACTGAGTGCGATGATCATGAACACCGGCCCGCCGAATGCGAAAGTAGTTTCCTCGATGCTGTCTGCCGGCGCATTGCGCCAGAATGGCGCAAGCCACCACATAGCAAGCCAGCTTGCGCAGAATATGTAGAGCCCACCGGCCGAGAAAAGAACCAAACCCAGATTACGAGTGGACATAGGGCGCCTCCGATTGCGTGGTTCGCGAACGGCGCTCCTCCTGTTTGACCTCATCAAGACCGGATTTGCAGTCTTCTCGAACCTTGGTCTGCTGTGCCGATGTTAACGGCCAGCAACGGGCACTGATTGATGTCGATCAATTCCAGCTGAAATGAAGGTCTATTGCCGGCCTTTTGAAACCATCGGAGTCGATTTGCTAACGGCAGTTGTTGTCACTTAGCGCCAATCGGCAATATGGCGCAGAGAGGATAGAAGCCCCAAATGGTTATGTCCGTTGTAGCGCCCTTTGCGGCCTTCGGCACGAAGGCCACTGAACGGCCGCAAAGAGCCGGAAGTCGATGAGAGTTGTATACCAGACCGACGCTTGTTGACGATTATTGCTGATACGCCTGTTGCTACCGAGACCATTCACCCCCAAATGAATTTATACACCCAAAAAGACCGTTCAAATGAGCTTCAAACACCGATTTCAAACGTCAATTCTGGTGCCATTTGATCTTGCGCACCGTGCCATTTGATTTTGCGCGCTACTGTAACCTGCCAAACCTTATGGCACAGAGCGGGAATATCCGGGATTAAACGGGAGTTGCCGGGAGAAGCCTTTCAAACCGGCGTTTTGAGACGCTTAATCTGATTTCAAGTCAGAATTTAGCGCGCAAGATCAAATGGCATTTGTTCGGCCGAAGTTGGGGGTGCGCGCAAGATCAAATGGCATTGCGTTCAGGCATGGCGTTACGCTAGAAGCATGAAAATGCAGGGCCTCGCACCGATCGACGCCTGCAACAGGGTCGTGGCACGGTGGTTCTAACTCCGAAATCGTTTCGGAGTTACGCCAGTTTCTCAAGAATGGGAGATAGGAAAATAATAACAACACCATAGGCCAAAACAGTGGCTACTTACCCGATTGCTAACTCCGAAATCCTGAAAGCAGCTGAATGGGCAGAAATCGAATGCGCCCGAGCCTTGCACTTCCAGAACCTGGTCACTTCTGTCTTGCAACAGGCTTGCTGTACGCGGTGCAACGAAAGACCGCTGTGAGCCCGTTTGAGACCTTGAAGCGGTGTCGCAGACGCGATGATCGGGACGGAGCTGAATGCGCAAGTTTGGCCCCAACCGGTCATTCCGGTAGTCCGGCCTTGCGCAAGCCGTCGATGTAACGTTCCAGGGGCTCCGGCGGCAGTGGCGCGATCATGCGGGCGATGGCCAGGGTGAAATTCGGATCGTAGTCGAGCGATAATTGACCGACATGCTGAGCTTCCTCGATCTGGTCCGATAAGGCCAGGGCGGCGGCAAGGTAACGATGCGCGACCACCCAGTTCGGGTTCAGGTTCACAGATTCCCGAGCACATTCAATAGAGTCCAGGTAATTCCCGTCGACGAAATGACCGAGCGCTTGCGCAAACTTAAAGAGAAAGAATGCCGGATCGAACGGGCTCAATCGACAGGCCTTTTCAAGCGCCTCGAAACCTTCCCGGGTTTGCTCGACATAACAGAGCCCAAGGCCCAAGGCGCCCCAGCCGATGGCCATATTAGGGTTGCGTTCGAGCCCGGAACGCAATTGCACAAGTGCCGCCTCATGTTGGTCCCGCAAAACGAGGACTCGCCAGACCCCCAAGGTGATCAGAGTAAGGGGGCAACTCTGGCCGAATTGAGCCAGTTTCTCGCAGAGCGGCACCAGCTTTTCCCGGAATGCCATGATATCGGCCAGCGCACCGGCACGGCCTGCGTCGGTAAAATAGCTTAACGCCATCAACGCCCAGGCCTCGGCATAGTCCGGATCAAGCGCTGTCGCCTGTTCCAACAAGGCCCGCGCCTCATTCGATGCCTTGGGATCCATACGCCAGACCAGCGGATAGGCGCGTAGCACTAGATCGTAGGCGCTGAGATTTTCCGGCCGCTTCCGGCGTGTTCGTTGGATCTCGGCCTGGCGGATTTCCGGTTCGATGGCGCCGACTATCTGTTCGGAAATCTGGTCCTGGAAATCGAAAACGTCTTCAAGTTGACCGTCATAACGCTTGGCCCAAATATGATTGCCGCTGGCGCTCTCGATCAGCTGGACGTTGATGCGCACGCGATTGCCGGCCTTGCGGACACTGCCTTCAAGCAGATAGCGGACGCCAAGATCACGACCGACGGCGTTCAGGTCCACGGCTTTTCCCTTGTAGCGGAAGCTGGAGTTTCGGCCGATCACCGTGAACCAGTACATGTGAGACAGGGCGGTAGTGATGTCTTCCGCCATGCCATCGGCAAAATAGTCCTGTTCACTGTCGCCAGACATGTTGTCGAACGGCAGCACGGCGATGGAGGGCTTGTCCGGCGGCGCCAGCGGCACCTTCGTTGCGATGCCGGACTGGGTTCCGTCCGGCGCCCAACGCCAGACTGGCACCGGGCGGGCGATGTTCTTGACTTCGTGCAGGCCGTCATCCGCGAACTGGGCGTCCAGCTTACCCTCAATCTGTTCATGCACATGAGCCGAGACCGCGATGCCGCCAGGCTCGGATAGTTCCTGGAGCCGCGCCGCCACGTTCACTCCGTCGCCATAAATGTCGTCGCCCGCAACAATCACTTCGCCGATGTTGATTCCGATGCGAAGCAGCATTCGCCGGTAATCGGGCACGTCGGCATTACGTTCGATCATGCCTTGCTGAACCGCGATCGAGCTTTCTACCGCCGCCACGGCGCTGGCAAACTCAACCAGAATACTGTCGCCGGCCGTGCCTACGATCCGGCCGCCGAAGCGCTTGATGATAGGCTTCCAAAGCTCCTTACGGTGCCCGCGCATCGCCGCCAACGTGCCAGCCTCGTCCGCACCCATCAGGCGCGAATACCCGACTACGTCAGTAGAGACTATAGCCGCCAACCTGCGCTGGGTGTCCTCTGACATAACACGAGTGTAGCTGAGGATTCGACTGTCGGGAATAGTGCCTAAGCGTATTCGCACCGGAGTTGTCGACGACAGGAAATGGCACACAAGAGCCCAACAACTTCCGGTGGCGTTTTGTCCGAAGCTGAGGGTTGAACGAACCAATTTCGAGCGTCACCGGTTCGGCTGGGCCTGATCCCTTCCAGACATATCGTTCCGCTTCCGTAGACTTCCAGAGGCGCCATGCGTAGAATTACATCCAAGCGTAGCTACGGCAGGGAGATGCTCCCGTGGCACTGGAGCGTGAAGAACGAAGGCTCGCGGCAATTCTTGCCGCCGACATGGTCGAGTACTCGCGGCTGATGGAGGCCGACGAGCGCGGTACGATTGCACGCCAGAAAGCCCATCGCAATGAGCTGATCGACCCCACGATTGCCGAGCACAACGGTCGCATTGTCAAGACGACTGGCGACGGCCTGCTGGTGGAATTCGCGAGCGCGGTCGACGCTACGGAATGCGCGGTGGCGATCCAGAGGGCAATGGCGGGGCGGGAAAAGGATGTTCCCGAAGCAAGTCGCATTCGTTATCGCGTTGGGATCAATTTGGGCGACATCGTGATCGACGACGACGACATTCTGGGCGATGGGGTCAACGTCGCCTCCCGTCTGGAGGAGATGTCCGATGCCGGTGGCATCTGCATTTCCGGCAACGTACACGAGCAGATCGCTGGCAAGCTCGACGTGGATTACACGGACCTCGGCGAACAGCCGGTCAAGAACCTAGTGCGGCCCGTCAGAGTATACCGAGCGAAACTGGAAGGCTTAGACGATGTGGTGGGGGGCGCTGAAGTACACGTTGCGCCTGGTCTCGACCTGTCCGACAAGCCTTCGATAGCCGTTCTTGCGTTTGAGAATCTGAGCGATGATCCGGGCCAGGAATATTTTAGCGACGGAATAACTGAGGATATTATCACTGCCTTATCCAAGTTCCATTGGTTCTTTGTTATCGCTCGCAATTCCTCGTTCACCTACAAGGGCGGTGCGGTTGACGCCAAGCGTATCGCCCGCGAGTTGGGCGTTCGTTACATTCTGGAGGGAAGCGTGCGCCGGGTCGGGAACCGGGTGCGCATAAGCGCGCAACTTATCGACGCCGAAGCGGACCATCACCTTTGGGCCGAACGCTACGACCGCGAGCTGGAAGACATCTTCGAGGTGCAGGACGAGATCACGCAGCGGATCGTTTCCACGGTGGGTCCCGAGCTCGTTTCAGCAGAAACACAGCGCGCTCATCGTAAAAACTCGGAGGAACTGGGTACCTGGGATTGCGTCATGCGTGCATCGTGGCACCTTTATCACTTTGAAAGGAAGCACAATGCAGAGGCGCGGAGCCTGCTGAACAAGGCGGTCAAAATCGACCCGAACAGCGCGATAGCCTTCGGCCAACTGGCGATGAGCCATTTGATCGAAGTGGGTTTGGGCTGGGCCGAGGTGCCGGCCAAGAACTTGGCGGTGGCTTCGCGGGCGGCGAAGGCGGCCCTTGCCTTGGACAACCGCGATGCCTATGCAATCGGTCTCATGGGTGTGGTCGAACGCAATCAAGGCAGGTTCGAGGATGCATACGCATCCTTTGAAAAGGCGCTCGAACTTAATCCCAATCTTGCCATGGCCTTCGGTGCCTTCGGTTCCGCGCTTGCGCTGGGGGGAGAAAGCGAACGTGCAATCGTGCAGTTAAAACAGGCAATCCGCCTGAGCCCCCATGACCCGATGATACCGACTTGGTTCGCCTATCTGGCTTTTGCCGAATTCGTATCCAACCGCTACGGCGACGCAATCCAGTGGGCGAGGAGAGCCGTAAAACAACGTCCGGATTTCGCCGGCGGTTATCGGGTATTGGCGGCGAGCTGCGCGCACCAGGGAGAATTGAGCCAGGCACGGACTGCCGTGAGAAAGCTGCTGGCGGCAGCCCCGCATTCGACCCTGGGTTATGTCAGGAAATTGCGTATCTTCAAGAATCAAGCCGACATGGATCGCTATCTGGACGGACTCCGAAAAGCGGGGTTGCCGGAGTGAGCTGTTGGTTGTTCTGATGTCTTCCATTGGCACTTATCGCCCGGTTGCCTGATGTCGCACGCAGGATAGCCGCGCGGGATTCCTGAGGCAGAAAGTCCGCTCAGCAGTCATTCACGCTCAGATTTTCGTTAGCTGATCAGTGTGCGTTGCGGCGAAATGGCGCTTTGAGCCCGTCTAAGACCTTTGATTGATGTCGCAGACGCTGTGACTTTAAATACTCGAATGCGTATGTTTGATCCGAGGCGGGCATTCGCAGCAGTGCATTTGCATCACCTCGCTTGCAACTCCGGATTTTGGCAACCGAGAACGCACAACGCGAGTAAGCGGATCGCCCTTCAAACCATTGACCGAGAAGCGAAGTTAAGGTTTTCTTGCAATGAGCGTGACAAAAGGCTGGTGACCATAAAGCGATCCGGCCACCTCGCGGCGTTTATATTCGGCAGCTAAACAGTCAGCGAGCTCTTGGCTTATCAAACCATTGTTGACCATATGCATGCTTGCCATGCCAACCCAGGTCATAGCCCCCGCGCCAGTCGTGACGGTCCGGCTCGTAATTCGGAATTCCTCGACCGTTAGTCCTGCTGCTGCAGCCAAACCACGCAATTTGCCAGTAAGAAATTTGTCGGTAACAAAATGCTCCGCGAAATACTTTGCGCAAGCATCGAGTGGGTCGGCCCACGCATTAGCGAGGGATGTTTTCTCAAAATCTGCGTCACAGACAACCAAGCGTCCGCCGTTTTTGAGTATCCTGGCAGCTTCGTTAAGAAAAACGGTCGGGTCAACTACGTGGCTGAGGACAGTATGCATCACGACATTGTCTACTGAGCCGTCTTCAAAGCGCAGTGCAGCACCATCACCCGTCTCAAACTTCAGATTAGACGCACCGCCCGCCAACTTACGGGCAGCCTCGACCAGACCGGCAGACGGCTCAGACGCAATCACCTGACCATTTCCCGCACGAGCAGCTATTCTTCTCGCGATAGCCCCGGTACCCGCACCGACTTCCACGTGCAGTCCGCCATCAACAAAGTCCAGCGTCTCCAGATATTGCTCAACGATTTCGATCATTATCGGCTCAGCGGCGCGCGTTTCGAGTGCACCGACCACCGTTTCTATAAACTCTGCGCCGCCTGCTTCTACATTTTGAAAGGGGTCCGCCATATGAATATCCACTTTTTTTGGTGCGCCAAAGATATTGTTCAGGCGACGTTCCATGCCTGCACGTCAGCGTCCGCAATTTAGCAGACAGGCCCACATATTTCCATGAAGATGATTTAGCCGCTGGTGGCACAAAGCGTCACTGTTATACGCGTCGCAGATCTGGAGTTGGAGTTGGAGTTCCCCCGGTTTGATGGACACTTTTCAGTTTATGAAGGAGAGTGTTTTTCATGCCGAGAACGAGAAACCCGTACCCTACGGAATTCAGGGATCAGATTATTGCGTTGGCGAAGTCCGGGCGCAGTATCGAGAGTT
>JAAEOH010000097.1 GCA_024244645.1 Hyphomicrobiales bacterium | reverse complement strand
CTCGATGGTTGGGAGAGGTGTGTCCGGATGACGACAAAATCGGTCTCGATTGGGCCGTCGGGGACGATTCAGGTGGCCAAAAGCTTGCCCGAGGGAGAAACTGCCAGTCAGGGGTTCCAAAAGGGAGCCCGGCCAGTTACTGTAGCGACAAGTTTGAAGCCATCTGGGGATATTGGGTTAACAGCCAACAAGTGCCGATGCAGTTGGACTTGGAGTTTTTGGGGAGCGCTATTGTGCAAAATCCGAGATTTGTAAGCCGAGGAAAAACCATGTCTGGACGCGGAATTTGCCGTGGACACGGCCGCTGGCCGCTGCTTGCGGTTGTGTCATTGTTGATTGCCGGCAGCATGTCCACCGCGCACGCGCAGACTTGGGACGGCAGTGCATCGACAGACTGGTTTGACGGCGACAACTGGGTTGGAAACACTGTACCGGATGGCACCCCGGTCGACGTGGTTGTCGATAGCACATCGCCTAACGCACCTACCGTGGATGATCAATCAACAAACGGTGCAGCAGAAGCGTATAAATTAAAGGTCGGCAACAGCGGCACCGGCGCACTGACCGTGGAAGACGGCGGGCTGTTGGACGTGACCCACTCTGCCTGGATCGGCTACGTCTTTGGCAGCAATGGCACGGTAACGGTCAAGGGCGTTCATACCGGCGGCTCGCAGGACTATCGATCGACCCTGAGCGTTGGTGGGAGTTCTGGGAATTTTTTGTTGGTGGGCCTCGAAGGCACCGGCGCACTGACCGTCGAAGACGGCGGGCTCGTGGATGTGAGCGACTCTGTCTGGATCGGCTCCGTCTTTGGCAGCAATGGCACGGTAACGGTCAAGGGCGTTCATACCGGCGGCTCGCAGGACTATCGATCGACCCTGAGCGTTGGTGGGACTGGTTGGAGTTATTTGGCGGTGGGCGACGAAGACACCGGCGCACTGACCGTGGAAGACGGCGGGCTGGTGGACGTGACCAGCGATCTTGTTATCGGCCACGTCTCAGGCAGCAATGGCATAGCAACGGTCAAGGGTGTTCATACCGGCGGCTCGCAGGACTATCGATCGACCCTGAGCGGTAATGAATTAATGGTCGGCAAAAGCGGCACCGGCGCACTGACCGTGGAAGACGGCGGGCTGGTGGACGTGACCAGCGATTCCTTTATCGGCTCCGCCTCAGGCAGCAATGGCATAGCAACGGTCAAGGGCGTTCATACCGGCGGCTCGCAGGACTATCGATCGACCCTGAGCGGTAATGAATTGAGGGTGGGCGACAACGGCACCGGCGCACTGACCGTGGAAGACGGCGGGCTCGTGGATGTGGACGAAACTTTTGTTATCGGCTCCGCCTCAGGCAGCAATGGCATAGCAACGGTCAAGGGTGTTCATACCGGCGGCTCGCAGGACTATCGATCGACCCTGAGCGTGGGTGGGGCATTTGTCGGCTTCCTTGGTACCGGCGCGCTCACCGTCGAAGACGGCGGGCTGGTGGACGTGACCGGCGATGCCTTTATCGGCCTTAGAAGTGGAAGTGATGGCACGGTGAATATTGGTGCAGCCGCAGGCAGCACGGCCTTGGCGCCCGGATTTTTCAATGCCAGAAGCGTCTATTTTGGGGATGGCGCCGGTACCCTGGTCTTCAACCATACGGATGTAACCGGCACCTATCAGTTCGCACCGGATATCGTGAGTTTTGGCGGGGGTACCCATGCCATATTGCATGAGGCCGGCTGGACCGGTCTGACCGGCGACGGTTCCGGATTTGACGGTCAGACCAGCATTGACGGTGGCATTCTGTCCGTCAGCGGCTCCCTTGGCGGCGTGGTGAATATCAATTCAGGTGGAACACTGGCAGGGACCGGCATGCTTTCGGGCATTGTGAACGTTAATAGCGGCGGCACGATCAGTCCCGGCAACTCAATCGGCACGATCAATGTCAGCGACATCGTTTTCGATGCCAGTTCGACCTATCAAGTAGAGATTGACGTGGCCGGCAACAGCGATCTGATCAATGCAAGCAGAGCGGCCGAGTTCAATGGCGGCACGGTGGCCGTGACAGGCACCGCCCTCTATAATACGCCCTATACGATTGTCACAGCCGAAAGGGGCATCCAGGGTGAATTCGCCGCACTTACAGGCCTCAGCAACACGCTGTTTGTGACGAATTCGCTATCCTATGACGCAAACAATGTCTATCTGTCCTCCGTTTTGGTGGCGGCTTTTTGCGACTTTGCAACAACGGCTAACCAGTCGGCCGTGGCCTGCGACGGTCTCGACAGTCTTTCGCCATACGATGATCTGGCGCAGGCGATCCTGGCCCTGACAACGGCAGCGAATGTACAGGCCGCCTATGATGCGCTGTCCGGCCAAATCCATCCGTCGCTCAAGGGTGCGCTTCTGGACAACAGCCAGCACAAGGTCAACGCGGTCAACAAACGCATCCATGCGGCCTTTTTAAATGGCGATACACAGACATCGACTGCCGCCTTCGGCAATCTTTCGTCGCTCGCCGATGGCGACAACGGCTTCTGGATCACGGGCTACGGGTCTTGGAGCGACAGCGATGCAACAGGAAACACTGCGCAGATGGACAATGATCTGGGCGGGGTGGTCTTCGGCATCGACCGGCAGGCTGGCGAGATGTGGCGCTTTGGTGTGCTTGGCGGCTACAGCCGGACGGATGTAACGCAGACCGCGTTGCTCTCCGCCGGATCGGCCGACACCTGGTCGCTGGGTCTTTACGGTGGGGCCGAGGCCGGGGCATCGAAACTCAGCTTCGGCGGTATCTACAACTGGCATTCCGTCGACACGGCCCGCACGGTTAGCTTCCCCGGCTTTTCCGAATATCTTGTTGCCGGCTATGACGCGCAGAGCTGGCAGCTTTTTGCCGAGGCAGGTCACGAATTGCAAGTGCATACCAACCTGATGCTGGAGCCATTTGCCGGCATCTCCCATATCAGTCTCGATACGGACGGCTATAGCGAGACCGGCGGCAGTGCCGCATTGACGGCGTCAGCGGATAGTCAAAGCACCACCTTTACGACGCTGGGCGTGCGTTCCTCGCTGCAAGTAATGGACAGGATCCATGCGCGCGGCATGATCGGTTGGCGGCATGCCTTCGGAGATACCGATCCGACATCCGTGTTCATGATTTCCGGCAGCAATCCGTTTACGATTACGGGCGCGCCGGTCGCACAAGACGTACTGGTCACCGAGCTTGGCATGGAGGCCGGCCTTTCCGACACTGCCTTCATCGGCGCGGCTTACAATGGGCAATATGGCAGCGGCACCATCGAGCACGGCTTCAACGCCAGCTTCAGGGCGAAATTCTAATGCCCATCAGCGCCTAATGGAAAGATTGGGTTGATTGCTTAAGGGAGTGATTTCGGCTCATCATTGCTAATTCAGGAGCAAATGATGAGACGAAAGAACGAACGTCTTAGCGATGCGGCCGATCGGGTCGTGAAGGATATCAATTATAGGCAAGGACATGCAGCGCCATCTCGGTGGCGACGTGTTTGAGCGTCTTCATTTTGAAGTGGGTCGCGCCCATCCATGATTTAATGGAGCCGAAGGGATGCTCCACGGTCATGGAACGGATCGCCAGCCGATCCGGG
>JAAEOH010000096.1 GCA_024244645.1 Hyphomicrobiales bacterium | reverse complement strand
TAGTCCTATCAGGGGTGGCGGCAAATCGGCCCATCGGCGTCGTTGCACCGCTTGCCCGATGCACCACATCGCGCTGCGCGACGCGCCTAGCCGAGTGGGCCGATTTTCCACCATCAAATGATCCCCTATAAGCAAGACACGCTCTAGGTTCAGGCGGTCTGTTTTTCCGGACCGATGGCCGCCACATAGAGATGCCAGGTGGTATGGCCGAGGATGGGCAGGATGATGATCATGCCCAGAAATGCCGGGATCATACCAATGATCGCCAGGGCAACCACCAAAACTCCCCAGCCGATCATCGGTGCCGGGCTCTTGAGCACGGTTTTGAAGCTGATAATCATTGCGGACACAAAATCCAGCTCCCGGTCCAGCAGAAGCGGCATTGAAATCACCGTTGCGGAAAACAGGAAAATGGACAGTACCGCACCTGATAGCGTGCCGACGCCGACAAACAGCATGCCTTCCTGGGTGGTGGTGACGATTTCAACGAAGCGCGGAATTGTCGACATGCTCTTGAAGCCGAGAAAAAGCGCCAGTAACAGACGCACCTGGTAAATCCACATCCAGAATATGAACAGAACGACAAAGGCCATCCAGCTGAGCTGTCGTTCACGCTGCCTGAACATGACCAACAGCACTTCCTTCCAGACGAGTGGTTCGCCCGCGCTCAGGCGACGGCTCACCTCGTAGAGGCCGACAGCCACGAACGGACCGATCAGCGGAAAGCCGATAGCGACCGGTATGATCATCCAGGGCATTTTCAGATAGATCAGGGATACCAGGATGAATAATCCGCCAGCTGTGAATATGCCTCCAAAAAACAGACCGAAGAGTGGCGCGCGCAGAAAATCATCGATACCGGCCCTGAGCGCGTCGCGCACGGTCTGGAAAGTCACCGCATTGACGTCGGGCATCTTTGGCGGCAGATACGTTACGGTCTGTTCGTTGTCTTCCACTGCAAATCTCCCATCCGCGATGATTGCATTGCAATAGTAATCTGACTAACCCTCGGCGCAACCAGACTAACTCGATCGGCATCGGTCTGAGTTGATTTGGCGCAAACCCTCGGTGTGAGCCTCAGTCACCACACTTTCGGGACAAGCCGGTAGGGCACCTTTTCCATGTACGCCGGATAACCGTCGAGATTTTGGCGAAGGTGATCTTCCTCCCGGATACAGCGCCAGGCGAGAACCAGAGCAATCACCAAGGACAATGCAACCGCGATCCACGACCCGAGCAGCAGTGCGCCGGCCAGAAAAAACGGACAGAGTGCGGCGTAGAAAGGGTGACGAACCATACCATAGGCGCCGGTGGTGATCACCTTGTGGCCCCGTTCGGATTGAATCTGCACGGTTGGCGCAAGAAAGGAATTCTGGCGCATAACAGCAAAACTGGCCCATAATGATGCCACTTGGACAAAGGCGCCTGCGATCTGCAGCCACAATGGCATGACCGACCAGCCGAAGCGCACAGCGTCGAATCCCGGAATCGCGAGCCACAGGCTGATAAGCAGGATCAGAAGGCCGAGAAGCACTCTGTCCCAAAGCGGTTGATGTTCCTGTGGCAGGACCTTCAACCGCTCTTCAATCAGTTCCGGATCGTGTCTTGCAAGGCTGACCGACATCGGCGTGACAGTGAATGCGAACAGGGCAAGAAATATCCAGCCTGCGGTCCAACCGATTGTTCCGGCTGTTGCGAACAGGACGATGCCCAAAATGAAATATTCAAAAAGAAGGATCGCCCATATCCGATTGCTCATCGCGTTCCGGCTTCTCCGTCAGGGATTGCTATCACGACAAGATATCCGTCGGGGTCGCGAAGCCACATTTCCCTGTGGTCCGGACCGCGGTTGACATGCGGCTCCAGAACGACTTCAGCACCGAGTGCGCGCGCCTGATCTATTGCGGCGTTGAAATCATCAAGTTCAAACCAGAGCAGGACGTCGTGCCCCACCGGCGCACGGTCTGCATCAACCAGATTGGGATGGTTTTCATCGTCCCAACTGTGCAACTGCAAGATCAAGTTTCCACCGCGCGACAGGCGGTTGTAAACACTGCCATGTGTCGTCTCATCCGTATGGCCGAGCGCCTGCAAGCCGAGCAGACAGCAGTACCAGACGCTGCTGGCAAGAACATCGCGAACGGCAATAAGAGGCTGCGCGCGGAGCGGTTGAGATTTAGCCATGGGAAGATTTTAGCGCGCTATGGGTGGTTCGCCAGTCACAAGTTGATTTCAACCGACAGTGCGAATTGTCACAGAAGAAATCGGGCCACTTCAGCAAATTATCGTATCTCAAACCGAAAAATCCGTTTTTGACGTGTGGATACACAAAATGGTAGTTCAATTTACTGGCGGCAAACCGGTTGAAGGGCAACGGGTCGCGAAACACAAGTCGTTTCCAGACAGGATTTACGACATTCTATCCGGCCGCCAGTGTGGCCAGCCACAAAGAGGCCAAGGTCACAATGCCATTTCGCTGGCGCAACTGTACCTGTGAGTAAACTGCAGCGATGGGAACATCATTGGAAAGCATAATAACGGCGGCCCTGGCACCGGAATCGATTGCCGGACACCTGTCCTACGGTCTCCTGGTCCTGTCGATGCTGATGAGCTCGATCGTCTGGCTGCGCGCCATTGCGCTTGTGTCTGGCGTAGCAGGTGTCGTTTACAGCGGCATGGTGCTACACGATCCGATCGGAACCGGATGGGAAGCCCTGTTTGTGCTGGCCAATCTCGGCCAGCTGTGCCTGCTGATGTGGCGCAGCCGGCGGGTTCGTTTTACCGATGAGGAATTTCTGTTCTGCCAAAATGCACTGGTCCTGGTGCCGCCGTTTCTGGCGCGGCAATTCATCGATGCTGGAAATTGGCGGGATGTTCCGGCCGGTACCGTCCTCACTCAGCAGGACGAGACGGTCGAGCAACTGACCTATGTCGCGGAAGGCCATGTCGATGTGACCGTGAATGGCCGGCTTGTGGCTGCCTGTGCCACAGGCGATTTTATCGGCGAACTGGGCATCATATCCGGTCGGCCCGCCACCGCCACCACGACCGCGACAACCGATCTGCGCGCGCTGGTGTTCGAACGCGAAACACTGTTAAAGCATCTGCAGCGGCAGCCGGATATCAAGATCGCCCTGCAGGCCGGATTCAAGAATAATTTGCGTCACAAACTGGCGAAAGCCAACGAGCGCACACTTGCTGAAACGTGACTGTGTGTTCAGGAAGCCGGGATCTTTCGCCGATGACGGGCGGCAAGGTCGTTCATTCGCCGGCGATCGATCCGGTATTCAATTGCACGTGCATCAAAAGGCGTCTTGAAGGTGAATGCAAAGTCTGAGGGGCCGTTATCATGAAGGTATTCGTGACGTTCGACGGCTTCAACCCTATCCGGTGTGTGATCCCCGACGACCCACCACAGGACATAGGGTGGCCATTGCGGCTTTTGAAACCACTGGCGGCCATTTGCAACGGCTTCTGCGTGCAGGCCAAAATAGGAAAATGCCATGATGGATTCTAAATCCTGCCAGAGCGACAGCGTTGCCGGCGACCAGCCGTCGCCGCGCTCCCGGTAAAACCGGGGATAGACCTGCTCGCCCCAGCATGGCGGGCCGGGTTCGTCCTCATAGCCGGCGCGGGCAATAAATCCGGGCGCGTGCTCAACAGCATCCAGTATGGGGTCATTGCGTTCATGAAAACCATCATTATCGGGATGTTCCGACGGTTTGATGAAAAGTCCGAACGTAAAAAGTGCAATCCGTTGGCTCATGAGGCATCCCCAGATACGATCAGGTCAAAATACCGTCAGCTTGTATAACTAAGTCCATTGTCACGCCAAATCGGCCCCATGGGATCACTCAAACGCGAACTAAAATAAGCAATACAATGAACCTCGCATTGCAACCGCAAATCGCTTAAAGACACATCATGTCCATATTCGCAAGACTGGGACAATTTGTAAGTATTGCCACCTCGGATGCGTTTTCCGGCGTGATCGAAGCCGTGCGCACGGTATTCGAAGGCGATCCGGAGACGCGGAGAAGGGTGGCATTTTCCGTCGCGATGATCGCGCTTTCGGCGAAGATGGCCAAGGCTGACGGCATTGTCACACCCGACGAAGTGGTGGCTTTCCAGGAATTGTTCGAGATTCCCGACAAGGAAGCGCGCAATGTCGCGCGGCTATACAATCTGGCGAAGCAGGATGTTGCCGGCTACGAATCCTATGCATCCAAAATGGCGGTGTTGTGCGGCACGGGCGAAGAAAACTGCCTGGTTCTTGAGGATATTCTCGATGGGCTGTTCCACATCGCCAAGGCGGACGGTGTGCTGCACGAAAAAGAGCAGAGTTTCCTTGCGCGGGTTGCCGAGATCTTTCGGGTCGACGAGGCGCATTTCGAACGCATCATTGCCCGTCACACCTATGAGACGACCCGCGATCCCTATGCGGTTCTCGGCCTCTCACGCGAAGCCACCTTCGACACGATCAAGAAGCATTACCGCAGGCTGGTATCGGACGCGCATCCGGACCGGCTGATTGCACGCGGTGTTCCGGAGGAATTCCTGGCGATCGCCAACAGCCGTATGGCCGCGCTCAATGCCGCCTATGCGGCCATCGAAAAGGAACGCAAGGCCGCATGACGCTCAGCCAAGCGGAATATCCCGGTGCGCAGGTCCGGCCATCGACGAATTTCGGCGAACGCCGAAGAGGCCCCGCGGATATGCTGCTGCTTCATTATACGGGAATGGACAGTGCCGATGATGCGCTTTCCTGGCTGTGTTCGGACCGCTCCGAGGTTTCAGCCCACTACTTTGTATTCGAAGACGGCCGGGTCGTTCAGATGGTTTCTGAGGACAAGCGCGCCTGGCATGCCGGAAACAGCCTGTGGAAAGGCGAACGCGACAACAATTCCCGCTCGATCGGCATCGAGATCGCCAATCCCGGGCACCAGGGCGACTATCATGATTTCCCGCCTGAGCAGATCGCGGCGGTGATCCAATTGTGTCAACATTGTGTCGGGAGATGGGCGATTTTACCCGAGCGCGTGCTGGCGCACAGCGATATTGCACCGCAGCGTAAAGAGGACCCGGGGGAAAAGTTCCCGTGGCGTTCACTTTTTGACGCCGGGGTCGGACACTGGGTCGATCCGTCGCAGGCAACGGGCGGGTGGTTTATCCAGCGAGGCGATGAGGGGCAACCCGTCGAAGCCTTGCAGGCGATGCTTTCTTTATACGGGTATGGTGTTGAAATAACCGGATCTTTTGATGATTTGCTTGAAGCAAATATCAAAGCTTTCCAGCGTCATTTCAGACCCTTAAAGGTTGATGGCATAGCCGATGTTTCGACCATAGAAACACTCCACAAACTGCTCTCCGCATTGCCGGATATGTCGGCGCAAACCTGAATATTGCACCGCAGCAATGTAAATTCTTACAGGTTGTAACGCAACGTTACTGATTTGCCACCATTCACCAAAAATCGCGACTAGGAATGATCCCGGATTTTTAGGTCGCCAAAGGTATTGCGTTGGTGGCGAACTGTTCGGAGTGACGGAATGATAAGAACTGGAACCTTCATTGGCGCGATCATTTGCGCCGGTCTGGTTTCGCTGACAAATGCGGCGAATGCGGAAGAAGAAAATACGACAAAAATAGGGGTCGATCTGAGCGCGATCACATCGTCCATTTTCAAACCGGCCGACCCTTCGGTGCAGAAGCATCCGAAATATTCCCGGCTGATCAACACTTACGCAAAAAGGCACGGGATACCTTCGACACTGGCTCACGCAGTGGTAAGCGTGGAGAGCAATTTCAATCCCAAGGCGCGCGGACGGGCCGGTGAAATCGGCCTCATGCAGATCAAGCTGGCGACAGCACGTCTGATGGGTTACCGCGGCTCGAAGAAGGGTCTCTACGATCCCGAAACCAACATCAAATACGGCATGAAATATCTGGGCAAGGCGCATGAGCTGAGTGGCGGTAAAACCTGCGGCACTATCCTGCGCTACAATGCCGGCCATGCGGCCAAGCGCATGAACAAGGTGTCGTCCAGATACTGCACCAAGGTAAAGAAGATCATCAGCTAGGCCGATCCGCCCGTTTAACCGACACTTTCCCGTCAGGTATGGCAGGCTTCAAAACAACACTTGGAACCGCCTTTGTGGGTTGCTACATCACGTTGCAACCCAAAGAGGAGAGCGTTGTTTTGAAAAAGCGTCATTTGTTGTGGATCGTCCCGTTGGTGCTGGTCGTTGCGGCAGGAAGCATCCTCCACTTCGTCGTGCCGGGCATCGTCGAGAACGGTGAGAATGCGGTTGAGCGCAACGGTTCGCAAACAGCCTCAAAGGAGGCTGAGGCGCTTCATAAGACCCTGGCAGTTGCCGATCTCCACGCGGATTCGCTGCTGTGGAAGCGTGATCTCCTGGCCCGTTCGGACCGTGGCCATGTCGATATCCCACGCCTGGTCGATGGCAATGTCGCGCTGCAGGTGTTCACCACGGTCACCAAATCACCCAAGGGCCAGAATTATGCAACCAACAGCGCCGATGCGGCCGACAACATCACTTTGCTGGCCCTGGCACAACTGTGGCCGCCGCGCACCTGGCAGAACCTGACGGAACGGGCGCTCTACCAGGCGGAAAAGCTGTACGGATTTGCCGATCGCGCACCGGAACGGCTGGTCATTATTGAAAACAGAAGTGATCTTGAGGCTCTGATGTCGCGCCGCGCCGGCGGTGAGGATGTCGTCGGCGGAATGCTCGGTACCGAAGGCTCGCACGCCCTGTCGGGCGATCTAGACAATATTGAGCGGCTACACGATGCCGGTTTTCGCATGATGAGCCTGCAGCATTTCTTCGACAACAAACTTGGCGGGTCGCTGCACGGTTCCGGCAAGAAGGGTTTGACTGAGTTCGGCAAACAGGCCATCCGGAAAATGGAGGAGATGGGCATCATGATCGATGTGTCCCACTCATCCGAAAATGTCGTGCGCGAAACGCTTGAAATCGTCGAGCGGCCGCTGATCGTCAGCCACACCGGCACAAAGGGTCACTGCGAGACCGATCGCAACATATCAGACGGCCTGATGGTGGAAATCGCCCGTCGGGGCGGGCTGATCGGTATCGGATACTGGGATGCGGCGGTCTGCGATTATTCATCGGCCGGCGTTGCCAGGGCAATCCAGGCGGCCGTTGCCCTTCTGGGCGAAGATCATGTAGCCCTCGGATCGGACTTCGACGGTGCGGTAACGACGAAACTCGATGCGTTCGAGCTTGTTCTGATCACCGAAGGCCTCTTGGAACTCGGCATGAATGAAGAAACCATTCGCAAGGTGATGGGACGGAACCAGATCGACTTCCTGATGAAGCACCTTCCGGCAGCCTGAAGGCAAACGCGTATTGCCGCGCCGGATTTGCTGGCAATTGCCGTTCGCCTCGGTTATTGAAGGCTGCCAGCCGGCCGGACAGCCGCGCCCTGCAATGCCGAAAGGTGGCGGGATGAGGAAAGTCCGGGCTCCACGGAAACACGGTGCCGGGTAACATCCGGCGGGGGAGACCCCAGGGAAAGTGCCACAGAAAGAAAACCGCCCCGCCAGCATTCCGGTCCATTTTGATCCGGACCTGAATGCCGGCGGGGTAAGGGTGAAAGGGTGGGGTAAGAGCCCACCGCATTGCCGGCAACGGCAATGGCAGGGTAAACCCCACCGGGAGCAAGACCGAATAGGGATGACGCGGGGCGCAAGCTCCAGCCCGTTTCCGGGTGGGTCATCCGGGTAGGTTGCTAGAGGCAGGATGCAAATCCTGCCCCAGAGGAATGGCTGTCACGCCCGTCATCTCGATGGCGGGTGATACAGAACCCGGCTTACAGGCCGGCTGGCGCTTCAATTCTTTTTCAAATCAGACTCATTCGACCGGCGGCGCGCCGACCCGTCCGCGTGCGTCAGATTTAAGAATTCATTAACCAAAAAACTCTCCAATACCAGTTGCAGAACCCGTGATTGGTCAAATAGATCCCATTGACGCCCAAACTGTCCCATGCTATCCCAAATACACTGTGTGAGGGATGGTCAGGCGTAATCCCCGGGCGGGTCTGGAATGTGCGGGGCGGCGCACCGTTGATCCACCTGCGCAGCTTGCGGTCAGTGATCTCCGGAGGCGGCATGTTATGGTCAGTAGGCCTGGAAACGGCGGTTTTGCGTAATGAACCGGTTCCTGTCGAATGCGACGAACAAGATCGATGCGAAGGGAAGGGTGTCTGTGCCCGCCCAGTTTCGCAACGTACTGACGCGTCTCGACATCCAGGAACTATACGCCATCCAGGACTTCATTTATCCGGCTGTCACTGTCGGTGGGCCGGACCTGCTCGACCGGTTCGAACGGCAGATCGACGGCGGCGATCCGTTTTCCGTCGATGCCAACGACATGTCGCTGCTCATTCACGGCGGCGGCGTGTTTTTGAAACTGGACGGCGAGGGCCGTCTGATGGTGAGCGACTTCATAAAAGACTACACCGGGATAACCGACCAGGTGACCTTTGTCGGCCGTTCCGATCACTTTCAGCTTTGGGACCCTGTTTGCTACGAGGAAAAACGACAGGAAGCCCTGAGCCGGCGCGTTGCGGGGGGAATGCCTCGTGCCGGCCAAGGAGAAACGGGATGAGTGCGCACTCTGGCGGCATTGATAATGACGCCGGTGGCGGACCAGTGCGCCATATCCCGGTTCTTCTTAGTGAAGTCCTGTCCGCGCTGCAGCCGGGGCGCGGACAGGTCGTTCTTGATGGAACATTTGGTGCCGGCGGCTACACAAAAGCGGTTCTCGACTGTGGTGCAAGCGTTGTTGCGCTTGACCGCGATCCAAACGCGATTGCGGGCGGCGGGCCAATGGCAGAGGCCTATGGCGACCGGCTGCAACTTGTTCACGCGCGTTTCAGCGATTTGGCAGATTATGCGCCAAGGAGCGGGCTGGACGGCATTGTGCTGGATATAGGCGTGTCGTCGATGCAGATCGACGAGGCCGAGCGGGGGTTTTCTTTTCAAAAGGACGGGCCACTCGACATGCGCATGTCGGAAGCAGGACCAACTGCCGCCGATGTCGTCAATACGCTGAAAGCGTCGGACCTTGCCCGTATTTTCGGCTTCCTTGGAGAAGAAAAGCAGGCAGGCCGGATCGCCCGCGCAATCGAAGGCAAGCGCAAAACGGAGCGTTTTGTCACGACGCGTGATCTCGCCCGTCTGGTCGAGACGGTAAAGCCGCGAAAGGCGCGCGACAAGATACATCCGGCAACCAGGATCTTTCAGGCGCTGCGCATATTCGTCAATGAGGAACTGAATGAGCTGGCCGGCGCGCTCTTTGCCGCCGAGCGGGTTCTCAAACCGGGCGGCAGACTGGTTGTGGTCACTTTCCATTCCCTCGAGGACCGCATCGTCAAGCGCTTCTTTCAGGATCGTTTCGGTCGCAGAGGCGGCGGTTCCAGGCATCTGCCCGTCACCGAGCAGGACCCCATAACCTTTGAGCCGATCGGCAAACCCCTCGTTGTTGTCAGCGACGAGGAGGCGCAGGCAAACCCGCGGGCGCGCTCTGCCAAACTGCGGGCCGGACAACGCACCGACGTTGCTGCGCGCAATGCTGACTACGCCATTTTCGGGCTGCCGAACCTGCCCGTCGTTTCAGCGATAGGGGGCTGACTGCCGTGCTGAAGACCATCGATTTTGTCATCATCGGACTAATGGCCGCGGCGGCGGTCATGACCTTTCACATCAAATACCGGGCGGAGGCTCAGCTGTCCAAAATCAAGCGGCTGGAAGCGGAGATCCGTCTGGAAGAAGACACTATCGATCTTCTGAATGCCGACTGGAGCCTGCTGGTCCAGCCGGGGCGGCTGCAGGATCTGGTGGAGAAGCACAATGAGGATCTAGGGCTCGAGATCATGGAACCGCACCAGATGGTTCGCCCGGAGGAGCTGCCGGCGCGGGTGCTCGATCTTCCGGAACCGGTGCCTGAGAGGATGGCGGATCTGCCGGACAAGGAAACGGTGACGGGTTCGGTGGCGCAATGAAGCAGGTGATGCGGGGCTTCGGAAACAATATGCGTCGAGACAGGTCGACGCGTATGACCGCACGGCCCATCACGGTGGGCGGTTCGCGCAAATCGACAGGCAATCAGACACGCAATCGCATCACACTGGTGATGATCGGCGTCTGTTTCGTTTACGCGATCATCGCCGGCCGGTTGATACAATACGGTTTTCGCGATCTTGCCACGGTATCGGGCATCGCACGCGGCAGCGAGCTGCTGGCATCAAGACCGGACCTTCTTGACCGAAACGGTCAGGTGCTGGCGACCGATATCCGCACTGTTTCGCTCTATGCAAAACCCCACAAGATTACAGATCCGGACGAGGTCATCGAACGGCTTGCGACGGTGCTGCCTGAACTCGATGTGCGCACTGTTTACCGCAAGCTGACGTCGAAATCGCAGTTTCAGTGGCTTCGCCGGCAACTGACGCCCAAACAGCAAAATGACATCCTGGCGCTCGGTATTCCGGGCGTTGGCTTCCGTCCGGAAAAACGCCGCTTCTATCCGGGTGGTCCGACGGTCTCGCACATTGTCGGCCACGTTAATATCGACAACAAGGGCATTGCCGGCATGGAGAAATATGTCGACGGGCAGGGTCTCGCGGATCTTGCCGCCGTCGGCATGACCATCGAACAGCAGCTGGAACCGGTGCGCCTTTCAGTCGATCTTCGCGTCCAGCACATCGTGCGCGATGAACTGTCGGCAGCCATGCAGCGCTACAGGGCGATCGCCGCCGGCGCTGTGGTGCTCAATGCCAAAACCGGTGAAGTGCTGGCAATGTCGTCTCTGCCCGATTACGACCCGAACATTCCGGCGCAGGCACTTGAAAAGGACAGGCTCAACCGCATGTCGGCCGGAACCTACGAAATGGGTTCGACCTTCAAGGCTTTTACGACGGCCATGGCACTCGATTCAGGTCTTGTTACCTTGAAGGACAGTTTCGACGCGCGGCGGCCGATCCGCATCGCCGGGCACACGATCACCGACTTTCACGGCAAGCACCGGGTGCTGACGGTACCGGAAATCTTCATTTATTCGTCAAACATCGGCGCTGCAAGAATGGCCGATGTTGTAGGTATCAAGGGACAACGCGAATTCCTTACGCGGATCGGTCTTTTGACGCGCATAACGACAGAGCTGCCCGAAGTCACCCGGCCAAGCCAGCCAAAGGTGTGGAAGAAAATCAACTCGATCACGATATCCTTCGGCCATGGTGTGGCGACAACACCGCTGCAGACAGCGATGTCCGCCGCTGCCATGCTCAATGGGGGAAACCTCATTCCGCCGACATTCCTGCCGCGAAGCGAGGAAGAAGCAAACCGGGTTGCCACGCGCGTCATCAAACCTGAGACCAGTGCTGCAATGCGCTATCTGATGCGCCTCAATGTCAAAAAAGGTTCCGGCCGGCGCGCTGCGGTTCCAGGATTTCGCGTCGGCGGTAAAACAGGCACCGCCGAAAAAGTGGTCAATGGCCGTTATTCGTCCAGCGTCCGCTTCAATGCCTTTCTTTCAGCTTTTCCCATCGAGGATCCGCAATTTGTTGTGCTGGTGGTGATCGACGAGCCGAAACCGGCCAAGGGCCAAAGGTCGGCGACCGCCGGTCTCAATGCGGCGCCGACGGTCAAGGCAATCATCCGGCGTTCCGCTGCGCTTCTGGGGGTCCGACCCTCCTTCGGCGACGGCGACGATGCCTTGCTAGTGTCATATTGAGTCTGACATAAAAATGTTGAGTAGCAGTACGGACGCAGAGCCGATGCGCGGTATGACAAGGAATGATGGCACAACACCATGAAGCTGAATATACTGGCCGGGGAATTTGCCACGATCCCGACGGAATTAGCTAATCTGGAAATAACAGGCCTTTCGGCCAACAGCCGGGATGTGCGGCCGGGCTACGCATTTGCGGCGATTGCCGGGCAGGTCCGAGACGGTGCAGATTTCATCGAAGACGCAAAAGCCCGCGGCGCCGTGGTGATCATTGCTTCGGGAAAAAGCGATTTTATCGATCCGGGCCTGCCGGTCATCCGGGTCTCGGAACCGCGCCGTTTCCTTGCCAAAGCCGCGGCCAGTTTCTTTGGTGCGCAACCCGAGACCATGGTAGCGGTCACTGGTACTGCCGGAAAAACCTCGGTCGCATCCTTCACCCGGCAGATGTGGGAACGCAGCGGGCTGGCCGCGGCGATGATCGGTACAACCGGTGTCGAATCGCCGACGCTCAAGCAATATGGCAGTCTCACCACACCCGATCCGGTGGTGCTTCACGAACTGCTGGCCGAACTTGCCGAGGAAGGCGTCACGCACTGCGCCATGGAGGCGTCCAGTCACGGCCTCGACCAGCACAGGCTCGACGGTGTTCATCTGTCAGCTGGCGCGTTCACAAATCTCGGCCATGATCACCTCGATTATCATCCCACGATGGAGGACTATTTTGCCGCCAAGATGCGGCTGTTCGAGGCACTTCTCGCGCCTGGAGCTCCGGCGGTGATCTTTGCCGACGATGCCTGGTCGGAAAGGGTGGTCGAGACCGCCAGGGCGAGGGGCCTCAATGTCTTGACCGTGGGTCGAAAAGGCACGTTCCTGACCTTGAAACGCGTTGAACACCAGCGTCATCAGCAGATCGCCGAAATCCATCATGAGGGTGCGATTTATCAGGTCAACATACCGCTCGCGGGTGATTTTCAGCTTTCGAACGCACTGGTGGCGGCCGGACTTGCGATCGCCACGGGCATCCCGGTGGGTGAGGCGATCGGTGCGCTTGAAAATCTGCGTGGCGCATCCGGCAGGCTGGAGCTTGTCGGCACGACCCAGAACGGCGTGCCGGCCTATGTGGACTATGCTCACAAACCCGAAGCACTGGAGCAGGTGCTGCAGTCGGTGCGCCCGTTTACCACCGGCCGCGTCGTTGTTGTATTCGGCTGCGGCGGTGACCGCGACCGCAGTAAACGGTCAATGATGGGCGAGATTGCTACGCGGCTCGCCGATGTGGTGATCGTGACCGATGACAATCCACGCAGTGAGGAGCCATCGGCCATCCGGGCTGAAATCCTTGCACAGGCGCCCGGCGCGCTGGAAATCGGCGATAGGGGTCAGGCGATCGCCGATGCCGTCACGATGGTTGCCGAGGGCGATACGCTGGTTGTCGCAGGCAAGGGACACGAGGAGGGGCAGACAATCGGCGACACGGTGTTGCCGTTTTCCGACCACGAAGAGATCAGAAAAGCAATCGCCGACCGGGCGCCCAAGACCTGGTTGTGGACAATCGCGGACATGATGGACGCCATGAGCGGCCGGCCGGTCGGAGACCTGCCGGAAGGCATTGACGGCATCTCCATCGACAGTCGCTCGATTGCCAGCGGGCACGCTTTTTTTGCCATCAAGGGCGACCGGGTGGACGGCCATGACTATGCCAGCGCTGCCGTTGCCAATGGCGCCGCGCTTCTGGTGGTGTCGGAATCCAAGCTGCCGGCGCTCGGCCGCGTCAAGGCGCCGATGATCGTCGTCGATGACGTGCTTGTGGCGATGGGACGGCTGGGTGTCGCCGCACGGGCGCGCACCAAGGCTCGGATCATCGCCGTGACCGGATCGGTCGGCAAGACAACGACCAAGGAAATGCTGCGCCACGTGTTGTCGGCACAGGGCAAAGTGCATGCCTCCGTCGCATCCTTCAACAATCACTGGGGCGTGCCGCTGACGCTTGCCCGCATGCCGCAGGACACGGCCTTCGGCGTTTTCGAAATCGGCATGAATCATGCGGACGAAATCAGACCGCTGGTCAAGCTGGTCCGCCCGCACATTGCTGTCGTTACCGCCATCGCGGCGGCCCATCTCGGACATTTCAGGAATCTCGCCGAGATCGCTGCCGCCAAGGCGGAAATATTCGAGGGCGTGGAACAGGGCGGCCATGTGCTGCTCAACCGCGACAGTGAAAAATTCACGCAGCTGAAAAAGGCGGCGGCGACCTGCAATATCACCAGTATCCATGGTTTCGGAGAGCACAAACAGGCCGATATCAAGCTGATCAAATGGATTGCACTGGAAAACGGATCAGCCGCCGAAACCGACATTCTTGGCGAGGCCTGCAATTTTGAAATCGGCGTTCCGGGGCGCCACATCGCACAAAACGCCCTTGCGGTTGCCGGAGCTGCCAAGCTGGCAGGTGCAGATCTTGTCAAAGTGGGAGAAGCGTTCAGTGATCTTGCACCGGCAAGAGGGCGCGGCACCAGGCATGTGCTGCAGGCAAATGACGGTGCCTTCACACTGATCGACGAAAGCTACAACGCCAATCCGGCGTCGATGCAGGCGGGGATCGAGTTGCTGCGCGATACGCCGGTGGCACAAGGTGGCCGCCGCATTGCGGTTCTTGGTGACATGCTGGAACTGGGGACGTTCACGCAGAAAATGCACTCCGAACTGCGGATCCCCCTTGAAAAGGCCGGCATCGATATTGTGCTGCTTGGCGGACCGGAAATGGCGGCGCTGGATGAGGCGTTGCCGGACGCCATAAACCATCAGCACAAAGCGTCGGCGGACGAGCTGAAAACGGTGGTTTTGGACACCATACAGGCGGGTGACGCGGTGATGATCAAATCGTCAAATGGCATCGGGTTTTCCATGCTTGTGACCGCCTTGCTTGACAAGTATCCAGCGGTATCCGACAGCGGGGTCGGAAACAAAACGCATGAGGGGGTATCCGCTTAATGCTCATCTGGCTCGTCGAACTCTCCGATCACTTCCAGATCTTCAATCTTTTCAGATACATAACATTTCGGACCGGCGCAGCAGCGGTGACTTCCGCGTTAATCGTTTTTCTGTTTGGACCGCGAATCATTGCCTCGTTGAGCATCCGCCAGGGGCGCGGACAGCCGATTCGGGCGGATGGGCTGCAAACCCATTTCAAAAAAGCCGGCACGCCGACGATGGGCGGATTGATGATGCTCACAGGCATTATTGTGAGCTCTTTGTGCTGGGCGGACCTGTCGAGTGTGTATGTGGTGGTTACGCTGTTGGTGGCCCTTGGGTTCGGGGCGATCGGTTTTTATGACGACTATCTCAAGGTCACCCAACAATCGCACCGCGGAATGTCAGGCAAGTTTCGCCTGCTCGTCGAGTTTATTATTGCCGGCATCGCTGTTTACGCAATCATGGTCGCATCGCTTGCGGCCGGCGGCGGCAACGGGGTCGGGTTCGGATCGTCGCTGGCGTTTCCGTTTTTTAAGGACCTGGTGATCGATCTCGGCCTGTTTTACATCGCTTTCGGCGCATTCGTGGTGGTCGGCGCCGGTAACGCGGTCAATCTGACCGACGGTCTCGACGGGCTGGCGATCGTTCCGATCATGATCGCGGCGGCATCATTCGGCATCATCGCCTATCTTGCCGGCAACGCCGTTTTTGCCAACTACCTGCAGATCAATTTCGTGCCCGGTACAGGAGAACTGGCGGTAGTTCTTGGCGCCGTGATTGGCGCCGGGCTCGGTTTCCTCTGGTTCAACGCACCGCCCGCCGCGATTTTCATGGGCGATACCGGATCGCTGGCGCTCGGCGGGCTGGTCGGCACGGTCGCCGTCGCCACCAAACATGAGCTGGTGATGGTCATCATCGGCGGGCTGTTTGTTGCCGAAGCGCTGTCCGTGATCATCCAGGTGGCGTCTTTCAAACTGACCGGCAAGCGCGTCTTCCTCATGGCGCCCATTCACCATCATTTCGAACGCCTCGGATGGACGGAAAGCCAGGTGGTCATCCGCTTCTGGATCATTGCTGTCGCCCTTGCCATGCTCGGTCTTGCCACCTTGAAGCTGCGGTGATGCGATGATTGCGGCAACTGTTTTTTCAGGAAAAAAGGTTGCCCTTTTCGGTTTGGGCGGATCGGGCATCGCGACCGCCCATTCGCTGATTGCCGGGGAAGCGGACGTTGTAGCGTGGGACGACAATCCCGACCGGGTGGACGAGGCGCGGAAGGCCGGCATAAACGTTGCCGATCTGAGGACCGTCGACTGGTCTGCTATTGCGGCGCTGGTGCTGGCGCCCGGCGTGCCGCTTACTCACCCAAAGCCCCATTGGAGCGTCGATCTTGCGCGCCCGGCCGGGGTAGAAATCATCGGCGATGTGGAAATTTTTGTGCGCGAGCGACGCATCCAGGCACCGGCATGCCCGTTCATTGCCATAACCGGCACGAACGGCAAATCCACAACGACAGCGCTGATTGCACACATATTGCAGGAAGCCGGTCGCGACACGCAGCTCGGCGGCAATATCGGCACTGCCGTTTTGACGCTCGCGCCACCAAAGAACGGGCGCTTCTATGTGGTCGAGTGTTCCTCATACCAGGCCGATCTGTCACCCTCGATCAATCCGACCGCCGGTATTTTGCTGAATCTTTCTCCAGATCATCTCGACCGCCATGGCACGATGCAGCACTATGCCGAGGTGAAGGAACAGCTGGTCGCCGGAAGCGACCGGGCGATCGTCGGCATTGACGATCACTGGTGCGCGCGGATTGCCGACAGGCTGGAACGCGCCGGCACACAGGTGGTGCGGATTTCAAAGCGTGAAGTGCTGGCCAGCGGATACTATGCTGCCGGAACCCGGATCATGCACGCTGCCGGAGGTACGTCGCGGACGGTTGCCGACCTCGCAGGCATTACGACACTGCGCGGTGCGCATAATGCTCAAAACGCCGCTGCAGCAATTGCTGCCTGTCTTGCCGTGGGGCTTTCTCAGGAAGAAGCGATCAGCGGACTGCGAAGTTTTGGCGGACTCAAGCACAGGATGCAACCCGTGGCGCGGCGCGGCAGGGTGCTTTTTGTCAACGACTCGAAGGCAACGAACGCCGATGCTGCAGCACCGGCGCTGTCGAGTTTCAAACGCATCTACTGGATTGCCGGCGGGTTGCCGAAAGAAGGTGGCATCGAGCCGCTTTCAAGCTGGTACTCCCATATCGCCAAGGCCTATCTGATCGGGGAGGCCGCACCGGGCTTTGCGGCGACGCTGGGCGAGGATGTGGCCTATGAAATTACCGGAACGCTCGAGCGCGCCGTGGAGCGCGCCGCGGACGATGCGGCACAGGATGGGGACGAGGAGCCGGTGATATTGCTGTCGCCGGCCTGTGCGAGTTTCGATCAGTACAAGAATTTCGAGATACGCGGTGATGCATTTGTCAAACAGGTCGCGCACTTGCCGGATATCACCATGCTTGTTGAGACGGGGGACTCCTGACGATGGTAAGCCGTGCCGAACGCGGACCGATTTCTGACTGGTTCTGGACGATCGACCGAACGTTGCTGGCAATATTTGTCGTGCTCATCGGTCTTGGTTTCATGCTGTCATTTGCAGCCAGCCCGGGCGTTGCCGAACGTCTCGACATCGACAATCTGCATTTCGTCAAACGCCATGCACTGTTCATTTTCCCGGCGCTCGGGCTGATGATCGGCCTGTCGTTCCTGTCGCCGAAACAAGTGCGGCGCGGTGCGCTTCTGCTTTTGGCGCTGTCAATCGCGATGATGGTGTTTACCCAGTTCTACGGCTTTGAAGCCAAAGGCTCGCGCCGCTGGTTCGCAATAGCCGGCTTTTCCATCCAGCCCTCGGAATTTCTGAAGCCTGCCTTCATCATCATCTGCGCGTGGCTGTTTTCGGAACATTCGCGGCAGCCGGATATTCCGGGAAATCTCTTTGCGATCATATTGTTCGGTATTGTCGTGGCGCTACTGGTGGCGCAGCCCGATCTCGGGCAGACCATCCTTGTCACCATTTCCTGGGGGACGCTGTTTTTCATGGCAGGAATGCCCTGGTTCTGGATCATTCTGCTGGCCGGTGTGGCTGTTACGCTTTTTATCTCGGCCTATTTCGTCTTTCCGCACGTGGCCGGGCGCATAGACCGTTTCTGGACCGGTGAAGGCGACACGCACCAGGTCGATACGGCGCGTGAAGCGATCGTTCGCGGTGACTGGTTCGGACAGGGGCCGGGCGAAGGCACCATCAAGCGGATATTGCCGGACAGCCATACCGATTTCATCTTTTCCGTGGCAGCCGAGGAATTCGGCATTCTTTTCTGCCTGGCGCTGGTTTTGATTTTCGGATTCATCGTGCTGCGCGGTCTCAGCCATGCAAATCGCGAGGGAGACGAATTCACCCGATTGGCGATTGCCGGCCTGACCCTGCTCATCGGGCTGCAATCGATGATCCATATCGGCGTCAATGTTGAGCTGCTTCCGGCCAAGGGCATGACGCTGCCGCTGATTTCCTATGGCGGCTCCTCCATGCTGGCGATTTCCATTACCGCAGGGTTCCTGCTGGCGCTGACGAGACGCAATCCGGAAAAACGTGCGACGGTGCGACAGAGCTCCTATCGCGAGACAACGATGTCGCCGGAGCAGGTGTAATAAATGGACAAGCCAGTTCTGCTTTGCGCCGGTGGCACCGGCGGTCATCTTTTCCCTGCCGAGGCGCTGGCGCACGAGCTGCACAGCAGAGGCGTGTGCGTGCACCTGGCAACCGATGAACGGGCGGAACGATTTGCCGGAACCTTTCCCGCCGATGAAACACACATCGTTCCCTCTGCGACCATAACCTCTAAGAACCCGATCGCACTGGCGCGGGCCGGTTGGCAGCTGTTTCGCGGATTGCGCCAATCGGGCCGGCTACTCGCCCAGTTGAAGCCGGCGGTGGTGGCCGGCTTTGGCGGCTATCCGACATTGCCGCCCGTAATGGCGGCAAGCCGGGCCGGTATTCCCTCGATTATTCATGAGCAAAATGCGGTGATGGGGAGGGCAAACAAGTTTCTCGCCGGTCGCGTGACAGCCATTGCCGGCGGCTTCCTGACAGCCGGAGACGGCCCTTTCGACAACAAGATCATCACCACCGGCAATCCGGTCAGGCCGGAGGTTCTGGAGGCAGCCAAGGGGCCATACAAGCCGGCTGTTAATGACGAACCGTTCAATCTGCTTGTATTCGGCGGCAGTCAGGGTGCGCGGTTCTTTTCTGAAATCATGCCCGAGGCACTGGTGCAACTGCCGGCGGAGTTACGCAAAAGGCTGCGCATTACACAGCAGGCGCGACCCGAGGATCAGGAAGAGCTCTCCCGGTTCTACGAAGATAATGTGGTTGATGCGGAAATTTCGCCATTCTTTGGCGATATGGCTCAGCGTATTGCAAACGCCCACCTGGTTATCAGCCGCTCCGGCGCCTCGACGGTTTCGGAAGTTTCGGTTATCGGCCGTCCTTCAGTGCTGGTACCGTTCCCCCACGCGCTGGATCACGATCAGGCCGCAAATGCGGCGGCGCTCGAGGTGCAGGGTGGCGCGCAACTCATTCGCCAGTCGGAGCTTGATGCCGACCGGCTTTCGAAACTGCTGACGTCTTTCATGGAGAAGCCGCAAACGCTGGTGGAAATGGCAAAGAATGCCAAAAATGCAGGGCAGCCCGATGCAACGCGCTTGCTTGGCGATCTGGTTACCGATATTGCCAGCGGGAAATCGCCATTTGAACAACGGGGTGCACAGCAATGAAAATGCCGCAGAATATCGGCCTGGTGCATTTTGTCGGCATTGGCGGCATCGGCATGAGCGGTATCGCCGAAATGCTCAACAATCTCGGTCATAGCGTTCAGGGCTCTGATATTTCCGATAATGCCAATGTGCAGCGCCTGAGGGACAAGGGTATTCCCGTCGAAATCGGCCACAGGGGCGAAAACCTCGGCGAAGCCGAGGTGCTTGTCGTGTCGACCGCGATCCGCAATGACAATCCGGAGCTCATCGCTGCGCGGGAGCGCAATATCCCGATCGTGCGCCGGGCCGAAATGCTGGCCGAACTGATGCGGTTTCGAAATGCGGTTGCTATTGGCGGCACCCACGGCAAGACCACCACGACATCCATGGTTGCGACCCTGCTCGACGCTGGCGGACTTGATCCGACCGTCATCAATGGCGGGATTATCAATGCCTATGGAACCAATGCCCACATGGGCGGCGGCGAATGGATGGTGGTGGAAGCGGATGAATCGGACGGCACGTTCCTGAAACTGCCGGCCGATGTCGCGGTCGTCACCAATATCGATCCGGAGCACCTCGACCATTACGGCACGTTCGACAATGTGCGCGAGGCATTTTCGCAATTTGTCGAAAACGTGCCGTTTTACGGCTTCGGGGTCATGTGCGTCGATCATCCCGAAGTGCAGGCACTCGTCAGCCGCATCGACGACCGCCGGGTCGTGACCTATGGCGAAAGCCCGCAGGCCGATGTGCGCTATTACAACCACCGCATGGACGGGGCGACATCGATCTTCGATGTTGCCATACGGCACCGAAAAACCGGTGAGACAACCGAAATCACCGATCTGAGACTGCCGATGCCCGGCCAATACAATGTGGCGAATGCAACGGCCGCTATTGCCGTTGCCCACGAACTGGGGCTTGACGCAAAGGCAATTGCCAAAGGGCTGGCCGCATTTGGCGGCGTCAGGCGCCGCTTTACCCATGTGGGAAGCTGGCGCGGTGTGGATGTTTATGACGACTACGCGCACCACCCGGTCGAAATCAAAGCGGTTTTGTCAGCGGCCAGGGACGCCTGCAGCGGGCGGGTGATCGCCATTGCCCAACCGCACCGCTATACGCGCCTTGAAAGCCTGTTCGACGAATTCGCCGCCTGTTTCAACGACGCAGACATTGTTGCTATCGCTCCGGTCTTTTCTGCTGGTGAAGATCCTATTGAAGGCGTTTCGGCCGAGGAACTCGTCATGCGCATTCGCGCCGGCGGGCACCGCGACGCCCGTGTTCTGGATGGGCCGGAGGAGCTTGCGCCGCTGGTGGCGTCGATAGCCGATAAGGACGATTTTGTCGTTTGCCTTGGCGCCGGCAGCATCACCGGCTGGGCGGCGGCGCTGGAAGGTGAACTTGCCGCACTCGATGGGAAAAGCGTATGAGCGATGGCGGCAAGAAAACCCTGCTGGAATCGATGCCGGATGTCTTTGACGGTCTGCGCGGTCCGGTTACACCCAATGCGCCGATGGCCAATGTCACCTGGTTTCGTGTCGGCGGTCCGGCGGAAGTCATGTTCCAGCCGGCCGATCATGACGATCTTGCTGATTTTCTCGAAAAGCTGCCCGAAGAAGTGCCGATTCTTGTCGTTGGCGTCGGCTCGAACCTGCTGATCCGCGACGGAGGCGTTCCGGGTGTCGTTATCCGCCTGTCCGCCAAAGGTTTCGGAAGCGTCAGCCAGGTATCGGATACGCGCATGGAAGCCGGTGCCGCCTGTCCCGACAAGCGGCTTTCAGCGGCAGCGCATCAGGCGGGCATTGGCGGGTTCCACTTCTATCACGGCATTCCGGGTGCGATCGGCGGTGCATTGCGGATGAACGCCGGAGCAAACGGCACCGAAACCCGCGAGCGGGTTATCGAAGTGCACGCACTCGATCGCAAAGGCAAGAAGCACGTGCTGTCCAACGCCGATATGGGCTACGCCTACAGGCATTCGGATGCCTCTCCCGATCTGATTTTCACGCATGCGGTTTTCGAGGGCTACCGCGAGGATAGCGATACTATCCGCAAGGAAATGGATGCGGTTCAGCATCACCGCGAGACGGTGCAGCCCATTCGCGAAAAAACCGGTGGCTCGACGTTCAAGAACCCGCCCGGTACCTCGGCGTGGAAGGAAATCGATGCCGCCGGTTGCCGCGGACTGCTCTTTGGCGCCGCACAGATGTCTCCGATGCATTGCAATTTCATGATCAATACGGGCAACGCAACGGCTTACGATCTGGAAACGCTCGGCGAAACCGTGCGGGCGCGGGTGCTTGAACGTTCGGGTATCCGCCTCGAATGGGAAATCAAGCTTCTGGGCAATTTCCGCAAAGAGCAGCTTGTGCAGGAATTCCTGGGCCGGCTGCTTTAGAGCAAATCTGGCTTAGATTGAATCATTTGACCGAGACGATTTTGGCCGCTGACAAGGCGGGTCGCACGCCGTGGTGTTATCCCACCACAAGCGCGAGCCAACGCAGTCAGGGGGCAAAATCGCCCGGCCCATTCATCTCTGAGTATCAAAACGATAGTCCTTTCAAGGGTGGCGGAC
>JAAEOH010000095.1 GCA_024244645.1 Hyphomicrobiales bacterium | reverse complement strand
GTAGCTCGCCCCACCATTTCATGCGAGCATCTTCCGATATGCGCTGGTTGAGTTCATTGGCTTCCGCATCGCAGCGCCCGTCCTGCCAGACGATTGCGGGGGCAAGTGCGGTGCCGTTGCTGTCGACAAAAACATGGGTGTTTACCTGCGATGTCAGGCCGATCGCCTTCAGACCCGATAGGTCCAGTTCAGATTTTATGTGGGAAAATGCCCCGTCAACGAGGCGCAACCATAGTTCCGGGTTCTGTTCCACAAATCCGTGCCGGGTGTGGTAGGTCTTGTAGGCCTTTGAATACTGCGACAGGACAACGCCGGTCTGGTCGAACAGCATTGCCTTGACTGCGCTGGTGCCGATGTCGATGCCGAGCAGCGTTTCGTCCGCCATAAAGTATTTCCTTGCCTGCCATACTCGCGATGCGGCACGGTCCCATATCCGTTGTGGTCAGAAAAGGGATAAGACGATGGATGTGGTCAATTTGAGGGCGGAACTCGCAAAGGTCAGCGAATACTGGTCACCTCGCATCCTTGGACGGGTCAACGATCAATACATCAAGGTCGCCAAACTCAAGGGTGAGTTCGTCTGGCACAATCATGAAGGCGAGGATGAACTCTTTTATATCGTCAAAGGCAGCCTCGAGATTCAGTATGAAGACGGCAGCGTGCACTTGAGCGAGGGTGATTTTCACATCGTACCTAAGGGAAAGATGCACAACCCGGTCGCGGTTGAAGAGTGCTGGATCGCGCTCATTGAGCCCGTCAGCACCAAACACACCGGCGATGTGATATCGGACAGGACGAAGTCCCTCGAGGAGCAGGCCGGTACGGGCTGACCAGGATCCATTCCCAATGGCATCCATCATTGGAACTTCCCCGGTTTTTGATTCTGCGAGGCTGAATTGGGCCTTGTGACCGGCAGTGATCGGGTAACATCGGTCGATGATTCGCTGGCGATGGCCCAGTGACCGAGGGATGCTGGTTTGGCAGTAAACAATCGCAGGAACGTCGCGGCCGGAATCGTCGGCAATATACTCGAATGGTACGACTTCGCCGTCTACGGTTTTCTCGCTCCGATCATCGGGCCGTTGTTTTTCCCGTCCGACGATCACCTTGCATCACTGCTGTCTGCCTTTGCCGTTTTCGCGATCGGCTATCTTGCACGTCCGCTTGGGGGCGCCCTGTTCGGGCACATCGGTGATCGATACGGGCGAAAGAAGTCGATGATCGCATCAATATTGCTGATGGGCACTGCAACGCTCGCCATCGCACTGTTGCCGACATTCGCACAGATCGGCACCCTGGCTGCCGTTCTTCTGGTTCTGCTGAGGGTTTTGCAGGGGATTTCCGTCGGTGGTGAATTTACCGGTTCGATGGTTTTTCTCGGCGAGCACGCGCGCAACGAAAGCCGGGCTGCGATGGTGGCGATCTCCCAGTGCGGCAGCCTCTCCGGCTTTTTGACAGGTTCCGGAATTGGGGCACTTGTCAGTTTCTATTTGGGTGACGGAGCGATGACCCAATGGGGCTGGCGCGTTCCGTTTTTCATCGGCGCGGGGATTGCGGTTCTCGGCCTGGTTGTCCGCAGGCATCTGACCGAGCTGACGGTTCAGTTCCATCGTGTTGAACTGCCGATTCTGGTGGTCTTCAGGGACTATTGGCGGGTGCTGGCACGCATAGTCGCATTACTGATGATGGGTGCCGTGGGCTTTTATTTGCTTTTTGTCTATGTGGCATCCTACCTGCGTGAACAGATGCATTTTTCCACTGCCAAGGCCTTGGAGATCAATACTATCAGCCTGTTTGTTGTGCTTGCCCTCACGTTACCATTTGCCATGCTGTCCGACCGCATCGGCCGCAAGCCCATGCTCTACGCGGTCGCAATTGCAACGCTGATATTCGGCTGGCCGCTATGGCAACTGCTTCATCAGGACTCGTTTTTTCTTATCTTGTCGGGACAGATCGGTCTGGCGGTCATTTCCGCCATGACCTTTTCCGTACTGCCAACCGCCATTGTCGAGATGATCCCATCCCATGTGCGCTGCAGCGGCACATCCATCGGCTACAATCTCTGTCTGGGTGTCATGGGCGGAACAACGCCGCTCGTTGCGACTTATCTGGTGGCGCGAACTGGCAATGATTCAACGCCGGCCTATTACATGATGGCGCTTGCCTTCATTATGCTGGCGGCGCTTTACAAAATGCCCGAAACGGCCGGAAAGCCGTTGGCATAAGGCCGTGTCGCCGCATGTGACGCACAGATAGGCAAGACGTCATTTCATGCCGCGTGACCAAAGTCTGTCCAGTATGTCGATACTGAAATTCGATGACGCTTATCAATCACTTATAGCGACATACTATTAATCCGTTTGAAGAACAAATAAGTTTAGTGGACTTAATCCCCGGTAATATGTAATCTACAAAAAGAATTTTAAATAAAAAATTTAGGAAGTACTACGGGGCGAACTGATGTCGGCAGTAAAAGTACTTTGTATTCATGGTGTTGGACATCACCCCAACGGCGGCAAGTGGCAGGACAACTGGGAAGCCGCGTTTGATGATGCGGTGGCGCGCACCGGAAAGCCGGCCGAACTGGAAGTCGCCTATTTTCTCTACGATCACATTTTTCAGGAAGCCGGCATCACGCCGCAGGGCACTCTCGAGGCGCTGGGCAAACTGGCAACCAGTGGCCTGGTGCACGGCATCATCGATCTGTTGACGCCTAAAGGCCGATCGGTTCCCGGGCCCGGTGCGCGCGCTGCGCGCGGGCTTTCCGACAAGGTGCGCTGGACGGCGGGAATGGTGGTGCAATGGGCCGAAAACGAGCCGCTTCGCGAACAGCTTCGCTCGGCGCTGGATGAGCATATCAAGGTGCTTGAGCCCGACATCATCTTTGCCCATTCACTCGGCAGCCTGGTTGCCTACGACACTTTCCAGCATCCGGCGCACAAGGATCTTGTTCGCGATCGAGTGTTTGTTTCCTTTGGCTCACAGATCGGAAACCCATTCGTGCGTGCGCAATTCGCCGGCCGCATCGAGCCTTTTGCCGATGCCTATTGGTATCATCTGTTTAATATTCATGACAATGTCCTGACGACGCGCGTTCCGATTACCGATACCCGCTTCGAAGAGGTTGTCACGACCTTCGACATCCCGGGCATGGCCGATCATGACGCAACACAATATCTGTCGCATGAGAGCGTCAGCCATTCGGTCTGGACAGACGTGCTTTCCGGCAAACGCGACCGGTCGAATTCGCGCAAAATCCGCAGTGAGGTGCGGCGCGGCGGCAGCCACGACCGGCGCGCTCTGATCATCGGCATTGATGCATATGATGCACCAGACATGCGACTTGAAGGCTGTGTTAACGACGCATTTCTCATGAGCGAGGTGCTGCAGGAAAACGGATATGAGGCAGCAAACATCCGCCTTTTGCTCGATCACAGGGCAACGGCCGTTGAAATCTGGCGGCGGCTGGAATGGCTGCTTGAAGGCACCGGCACCGGACAACAACGTGTGTTGTGTTATTCGGGTCATGGCAGTCAGTTGCCGGACTATGGACCGGACGAGACGGTGGACCGTGTTGATGAATGCCTCGTGCCCTATGATTTCGACTGGACGCGCGAACGCGCCATAACCGACGATCGCTTCCACGAACTTTACAGCCAGCTTCCCTATGATGCTCAGTTCACCGCTATATTGGACTGTTGCCACTCGGGTGGCATGACCCGTTCAAGCGGCGGCAAGCCGCGCGGGCTGTCGCCGCCGGACGACATTCGTCACCGAACGATGAAATGGGATGCAAGGAACAGGGTCTGGACCAGCCGTCGGCCGCCCGGTGCGAACGATGATCTGACGGGCAACAGGGCCGTCAGAAAGATTGGATATCTTGGATCCGGAGGCCAGCGACGGTTGATGCGTTCTACCGACCTTCTGACGCTCGACAACAGAACATTCAACGCCAAAAGAGAAGAACTGGGCCATTTCGGACCGTATCTTCCGGTCATCCTGCAGGCGTGCCAGGAGGACCAACTGGCCTATGAATACCGGCATGGGGTGACGTCCTACGGGGCGTTTTCCTATTCGCTCGCACAAATCCTGCGTGACCAGGGTCACCCCGATGCCGACCTCATTCGCCTGGAGCAACTCACCACCCATCGCATCAAGCAGATTGCCGACAATCAGGTACCGAATTTCGTAGCGCCGGGACCACGCTACGACAGACCGCTTTTTGAATAGGAGAGGGTAACCCCAAAACAGGAGTGTACGGCTATGAAAGCTGCTCAACATATCTGTTACGACCGCATACTGCCGAGGGACCTCATGAAGCCGCAACGCACCCGCATGATTGGCGGGCGGGAGCGCGCGATAAGCCTGATCGGAAAGCAATGGGCAAATGGCTCGACATTGCGCATCCGCTTTCTCGAAGGCACGCAAGATCAGCGGGACATGGTTACAACCATGGCACCAATGTGGACCGAATTCGCCAATCTTACATTTGAGTTCACCGATGATCCACGTGCCGAAATTCGCGTCAGTTTTGACGAAAATGATGGTGCCTGGTCCTATGTTGGAACCGATAATTCCGACATTCCCCTGCACGCAGCCACGTTAAATCTCGGCTGGCTCGATCAGGGTGTGATCCTGCATGAATTCGGTCACATGATCGGCCTCAGCCACGAGCACCAGAATGATGAAGGCGGCATCATCTGGAATGAGGCGAAGGTCATCGAGGATCTGTCAGGGCGGCCAAACTTCTGGGACGAAGCGACTATCCGGCGCAATGTGCTGAACAAGTATCGCGCTGATCAGGTCCACGGCACAGAGTTCGATCCGAATTCGGTCATGCTTTACGCCTTCCCGGACAGTTGGACGCAGAACACCGGCGCAACAAGTGAAAACCACGATATGTCAGACATGGACAAGGCCTTTGTCGCAAGCGAAGTGATGTATCCAGGTCGACGGAGCGGCGCGCCGGACGCTGTGCCGCTGCAGATCATGCGAGGGACAGAAGCGGAGATCTCGCAGGCCGGAGAAGAAGATCTCTTCAGTTTCGATGTCGAGGACGCAGGTATGCACATTGTCGAAACCACCGGATCGACCGATGTCTTCTTGGTCCTGTTCGGCCCGGACAGCAAAACAAACAAAGTCGCTGAGAACGACGACGGGGGCCGCGGTCGCAATTCGCGCATAACCGCACAATTGCAGCCGGGCAAATATTATGCCGCCGTTCGTCACTACAATCAGAGCAGCACAGGCGAATACCGGATTATGGTTTCGGCGTCTTAGCTCCTGTGGCTTTTCAGGGATCGTTTGACCCTCACCATCAGTCCGCAGGCGCCGAAAGCATCAACGGTGCCGCGTCTGCGGACTGAAACTTATTCTTGGGGGCAGAATGTTCATCCGCTGATCTGAAAAACCCAGAAATGGCTGCTGCCGCCTTTCAGGTAATGAGCCCGCTCCAGCTGTTCGACAAGCCTCATACGACCGCTCTCGATCAGACTGTCCACCACCTGTTGGTAGTTGGTCTCATCATAATATTCGACACGCGTCGACAGGGCGAGAAGGCCGCCAGGCCGCCCAAGACGCGCCAGGATTTCCAGCGCTTCGGGCGGCACATGGCCGAGGGTGAAGACACCCACGGACACAATGATGTCGAAGGATCCGGCTTTAAAATGAGTATCTGCCTTCATCATATCAACGCCACCCTCGGCGCTTTGATAGTGACCTCCACCTGCCGCTCTTGCCGCCATTTCGCTTGAAATATCAAACCCGTAGATCCGCGTGAAGCCGATGTCGTGGATTGCCCTGCCGGAAAGGCCTGTGCCACAGCCTGCGTCCAGAACATTGAGATCAGACCGGTCGTGCTGACCCAAAAGCCCGGTGTGCTTGTCCAGCAGTTCGGCGACAATTCGCGGCCCGACATAATCGATATCCCCGACATCCTTGTCGTAGTTTTCCGCCCATTGATCGTAAAATCGCGCCACCTTCTCTGGACTGCCGTCGAGATTGAGTGCTGTGTTGACGATTTCACTTATTGAACGGGATTTCTTGCTCATCGGGTTCACTTTGCGTCTGGTCGGCATATCGGGCCGGTACGCCTGAAGGCCTGTTGCAACAACACTTGCCGTGCAGTTTCTCAAGAGTGTCACGCAATCTCGCCGTTGACAACGCGGACGCTCTCTTCGTTTGACCTGCGATCCGCTATTGGTGAATGATGCGGGCTGGGAGTACATCATGAGCCAATTGCTGATTCTGGCAAGCGTGTTTGCAATATTCATCCCGGCATTGATTTTACCCGGGCCCGATTTCATTGCCGTCGTCCGATCGTCGATGACACGGGGAACCACCGCCGGCCTGCTTACGACACTTGGCGTATCGACCGGGCTTTTGTTTTACGCAACACTCAGCCTGCTGGGCCTGTCGGCCATCCTCGTCGAATACCAGTGGCTGACCTGGACAATCAGGATTTTGGGCGGCTGTTACCTCGCCTGGTTGGGCGTCAGGTTGTTGATGTCCAAGCCGCAGGCAATTGAAATTGCTAAGGAAAGCGCCGGCCAAAAGGGAAATCCGTTTGTGTTCGGCTTTCTCGTTACTCTTACGAACCCGAAGGCCATCGTGCTGTTTGCCAGCGTCTTCGCGACGGCAGTCACTGAGACAACGCCCATCTGGGTGATGGCTTCGATGATAGTGCTGGTCTTTTCCAGCGCCCTGATATGGTATGCGCTGGTCAGCCTTTTCATGTCTTCAACGCCGGTCATCAGGCGCTTCCAGAATGCCCGTCACTGGATAGAACGCGCGGCCGGTGTCTGCTTTATCGGAATTGGTGGAAAAATTCTCGCCGACGCCCGCAATCCGATAACGCCGTGACGGGTGCCGTCGGATTGCATCTGCAGATGCGGTACGGAAATATGAGGATACGAATCAGCGGAGGGCGGCACATGAGAAAGACACTGTTCGGAGCGTTGATTGCGGCGATGGGATTGCTCGCCGGACCGGCGGTTCCTGCGGAGCTCGATGTCTCGGTCATGATGTGGGCGGATGGCGGGCGCAAGGTCTGCGGCGCCGGCACGGTAAGCGGCGCCGATTCTGGCAACGCTCTTTCCGTACGGTCAGGCCCAGGCAGCGGCCACGGTGTGATCGACAAGATCAAGGTGGGTGACCGGGTCTGGATCTTCGATGAAAACAACGGCTGGTTCGGCATTGTCTATGGTACGCGCAATGTCAATTGTTCGCCCATCCGCGCCAATCGGCCCTATGACGGTCCCGGCAAATCGGGATGGGTATTTGGCAAATACGTCACCATAGTTGCAGGTTAGTGCGCCTCGTAGATGTAATGCATCCGGCTGAATCGGCCACGGTGCTGCCTGACTTCGTCAGCAAGTTGTTCCGGCGCGTTGGCGGTCAGCGCGCGCTGGATGAGATCGGCTATACCATCCACGTCATCCGGACCGACACCCCAGCGCACCAGTTCCGGTGTTCCAAATCTCAGCCCGTTCATGTCGCCATCGACCGGATCTATAGGAAGGCCTATGCCGCAGGCGAGAAAGCCTGCTTTGCGGAGCGTTTTCGAAGCTGCTTGGCCACCGCCGTAACGGGCTGCCTCGATGGCAAACTGATGCGATTGCGTATATCCGTGCGCCCTTGCAAATACAGGAACGCCGCGTTCATCCAAGGCTGAGGCAAGCGCACGTGCCGTTTCAATCATCGCTTCGCCATAGGCTTCACCGAAGTCGCGCCAGTCGAGCATTGAAAGGGCAAGAGCAGCCGATTTGGCGGCATCGAAATTTGCCGTCATTCCTGGAAATGCGATTGCATCCAGTTTTTGTGCGAGATGGGCGTCGTTGGTGACGATCAGTCCGCCGGCCGGTCCGCCGAGGCTTTTATAGGTGCTCATTGTCATGAGGTCAGCGCCTTCAGTGAGCGGATTGGGCCAAGCGCCACTCGCAATGATGCCGCATTGGTGCGCCGCGTCGAACAGCACTTTCGCACCGCATGCATCTGCAATAGCGCGGATTTGACTGACCGGATGCGGGAAGAGATTGAGGCTGCCGCCAACGGTAATCAATTTCGGTTTGATCCGCTCCGCCATATCTGAAAGAGCATTAATATCAACGGTGTATCCATCCAAATTCACAGGGGCTTCGTGGATTTGCAATCCGTAAAGACCGGCGCAGCCGGCATTGTGATGCGTGACGTGACCGCCAATGGATGCGGGAGGCACGATAATCGCGTCGCCCGGCTTGCAGGTCGCCATGAAGGCGTAAAGGTTGGACATTGCACCGGATGCCACCCGGATTTCTGCGAAACCGGCATTGAACACTTCGGCGCAAAGTTCTGCGGCAATGACCTCGATTTCCTCGATCGCCTCCAGTCCCATCTCGTATTTGTCGCCTGGATAGCCAAGGGACGGGCGGTATCCGAGGCCAGCTGAAAGCACCGCTTCCGCACGCGGATTCATGACATTCGTCGCCGGGTTCAGATTGAAACATTCGCGTTCGTGGATTTCGCGGTTCATCTCGACCAATTGGCCAATACGTCCGGCAACGGCGTACGCGTCTGCCTGCGCAGTCTGTTCGGCGTATTGGCGGACAAGCGCCTCGCAGGGTTCCGGAACCCAGTTTCTGTGTTTCAACGCCGTCATCGGGCTCTCCTTTATATGGTCCGCCCTTTTTAAGCAGAGTTGATTTTCAATCGCAAACCAGTTTTGTTGAAATTAGGCGTAGAAAAACTGAGTCTAGAACATGGCAGTATCACCGCCGAGGCCCAGGGGACCACCACTCAATGCGTTGCGGGCATTTGAGGCTGCAGCACGGCTCGGCGGATTCGCGGTCGCGGCCGATGAGCTGTGCGTGACACCCGGTGCGGTTGCCCAGCACATCAAGGCGCTTGAAGAATGGGCGGGCGCGGATCTCTTCGAGCGGCGATCGCAGGGTGTGCGTCTGACCGCGGCCGGCGAGGCGATAACCGAAGATTTCATCGCAGCCTTTGATCGGCTTGGCGAAGCCGTCCAGGCCTTGCGCTCGGCCGCGCTTCCGCATGAGGTGCGGATAGCCGCACTGCCGAGCCTTGCACAAATCTGGCTGTCGCCACGCCTTCCGGAAATCCGCCACAACCTGCCGGATACGATTATCTCCGTAACCGCAACGGAGCAGCCACCCAATCTGAAGCGCGAACCCTACGATCTGTGTTTGTATTATCTGGAATCAGAGCAACGCACTGCGAATTGCGTCGTACTGACAGAAGACACCATCTTCCCGGTCTGCGCGCCGGCGCTTGCCAGGCGTTTCAGGACCGTGAGCGATCTTGCCGGAGCCACCTTTCTGCATGACGCAACATGGTCATCGGACTGGGATATCTGGCTGAAGGAGACTGCTCCGGACGCGGAAATTGAAACCAAAGGGCCAAGATTTTCACTCTATGCCCTTGCCGTTGAAGAGGCCGTCAACGGTGCAGGCATTCTGATCGGCCATGAGGCACTGGTTGCCCCGCAGATAGCGGCAGGTACGCTGGTTCCTGTGTTCACGCACCCGGTAACGCTGCCCCGCAGCCTGGTCCTCGAACGGGCAAAAGCCAGCACAAATTCACCTGTGCTGGACAAGATTGTTGCAGCCCTGTCGCAAGCAAATCCCTTCATTACAAAAGTTTAATCCAACACCAGCGACCAGTTTCCAGCGGTCATCCGTTTAGGGATCAAACAGACCGATGGAGAACGGACGCAATGGCGTTTTGGAAGCAGGCTGCAATTTCCCTTGTACTGCTGGTGGGCTTTGCCCTCGGCTTTGCATTATTCACCTATGGTCCGAACGGAATTCCTGGCCTTTCATCAGGAACCGCAAGTGCCAGTATCGCTGTTTCCGGCGGAGCACGCGCGCGCCCTGCGCCGCTTGTCGTTTTGTCTGAAATAGAAGACGCCAAGACCGATGATTTCGTCAGATCTATCGGAACCGCACAGGCAATTGAACGCACAATGCTTTATCCGGAAGTGTCCGGACGGGTCGAAACAATCAACGTTATGCCCGGACAGCGTGTGGGCGAGGGCGATGTCGTCGTGCAGCTGGACAACCACGTGCAGCGTTTTGCCGTCGACCGGGCCCGTCTTCTTGTCGACGATGCCGAGGCGCAGGTCGGACGTTTCCAAGAGCTCTCCGCGCGTGACACGGTATCTGATGTGCAGCTGAGCAATTCGGTGCTTGCGCTCGAACGAGCGCGGCTGGACCTGCAGGAAGCCGAAGACGCTTTGGCACGGCGCGCCATTACGGCGCCGTTCAGCGGCGAGATCGGCCTCATTGATATCCGCGTTGGCGACTATGTCACTTCGACAACGCCCGTAAGCAGTCTTGATGAGCGACGCTCGCTGATCGTCGAGTTCCGCGTTCCGGAACGTTTTGCCAACCAGATCGCAACAGGCCAGGAAATGACGCTCGCCACTCCGGCACTGCCGGGTCTTGTCCTGACCGGAGAAATCAGCGGCATGGACAGCCGCATTGACACATCTTCCCGAACCCTGACGGTCCAGGGCACTGTCAGGAACGATGATGATCTCATCCGCCCCGGAATGTCGTTCGAGGTTTCGTTGTCTTTTGCCGGCAAATCCTATCCCGCCGTCCCTTCGCTGGCGGTGCAATGGGACCGTGAAGGTTCATATGTGCTCAGGGCTGACGGCAATACGGCTGCGCGAGCCGACATTTCCATCGTCGCCCGCAGGGACGGACAGGTTCTGGTCAATGGCGGTATCTCCGCCGGTGATTTTGTCATCAGTGAGGGCACAAACGCCGTGCGACCGGATCAGCCGTTCCGCACCTCCGACGATGCATTCAATCAGCAAGACGGAGCGTGAGCACCATGTCGAGGATCTCCGACGAATTGAAAGGCCTGCCGGCATTTTGTGTGCGGCGGCCGGTCTTCGCCATCGTTCTCAACCTGCTGGTGATCATCGCCGGTCTTGCGGCAATCCTTGCGGTTGAGGTCAGGGAGTTGCCGAGCACCGACCGGCCGGTCGTGACCATCCGTACTACTTATGCCGGAGCCACCCCGGAAACGGTTGATACTACGGTGACATCCGTACTGGAGGGCGCCGCGGCCCGCATCCCGGGTGTTGCGTCGATTTCGTCGAGATCAAGTTACGGATCGAGCCGCATAACGGTCGAGTTCGGATCGTCGGTCGATATCGATACGGCTGCCACAGATTTGCGCAATGCGATTGCGCGCGCCGAGCGAAGCCTGCCCGACATTGTCGACACGCCGCTGGTCATCAAAGCAAATGACGATGACAGCCCGATTATCCGCATCGCCGCGACCACCGACCGCCTGCCGATCGAAGAACTGACGCAGATTGTCGACAACCAGATTGTCGATCGACTTTCCGCAGTGACGGGTGTTGGGGATGTGACCGTCTTTGGCGACCGCCAACCGGTCTTCAAGGTCGAACTCGACATGATGGCGCTCGCCAGCCGCGGCATGTCGCCGGCCGATGTGCGCTCGGCTATCGAGCGGGTGACAGCTGACACGCCCGCGGGCTCGCTCGTCACCGGCGGAACCGAGATCCTGGTGCGCACGGATATGAATGTTGCATCGATCGACGATATCCGCCAATTGCGCATCGACGCCGATACGCGTGTTTCGGATGTGGCGCAGATATCCTACGGCCCCGACGACCGGACGTCCTATCTGCGGGCCGACGGCAAGACCGGAATAGGCATCAACATCGTCCGTCAGGCACAGTCGAACACACTCGAGATTTCCAAAGGTATCGAAGTCGCCGTTACCGAGCTGCAGGCGCAACTGCCCGACGATGTGGAGCTGCGTGTGACGTCCGACGACGCAGTGTTCATCGGCGCGGCCATTGAGGAGGTGGTCAAATCGCTTCTCATCTCCACTGCGATCGTCATACTGGTGATCTTCCTGTTCCTGCGCACGGCCGCTGCAACGGTTATTCCGGCGGTGACCATCCCGGTCGCGTTGATCGGCACCGTTGCGGCGATCTGGCTGGTTGGCTTTTCACTTAACATCCTGACACTGCTCGCACTTTTGCTGGCGACCGGCATGGTGGTCGATGACGCCATTGTGGTGCTTGAAAACATCGTCCGGCGGCGTCGCAATGGCGATGGAATGCGCGCTGCGGCGGTTCGGGGTACACGCGAGGTGTTTTTCGCTGTAATCGCCACGACAGCGACACTGGCGGCCGTTTTCATCCCGATTTCGTTCCTGCCCGGAACCGTCGGTCAGCTGTTTTCAGAATTTGGTTTCGTCTTGGCGATTGCTGTCGCCATTTCGTCCTTTGTCGCGCTCACATTGGTCCCCATGCTGGCTTCACGCCTCGCCGGAAGGGTGTCCGATGATGAGCGCGTCACCTGGTTGGAGCGTCTGGGTATCGGCTTTGCCCATTGCTACCAGATCCTGTTGCGCGCAGCATTGGCGGCACCGATGGTGGTGCTGGTGGCGAGCATCATCTTTGCCGGGTATTCTTTCTATCTGTTCAACAGCCTTCCGCAGGAAATCACGCCACGCGAAGACCGCTCGAGCATTCCCATTGTTGTGCAGTTGCCTCAGGGAACCGAACTTGAAATCGCCAACGAGAAGATGAAGCAGATCGAAGCGATCGGCGCCGACCTGATAGAATCCGGAGAAGTCGATTCTCTGTTCAGCCTCGTCGGCATGCAGGGGTCCAATCGTGGCTTTATCATCTTCCGGCTTGTCCCCTGGGATAAGCGCGACCGTAGCCAGTCGGAGATTGTCACCGACATCAATCGCCAGCTCGCCGAAATTCCGGGCGTGTCCGCCTTTGCCCGGCAATCCAACACTCTGGGTCTGCGCGGCGGCGGCAGCGGTTTGCGGTTCGCTTTGACCGGATCAAATTACGACGTTCTGTCTGATGCGGCGGTCGATCTCACCAGAGCGATGGAAGACCGGTTCGAGGGTCTTGGAACATTCGACATCGCCTACGATACGACACAGGCGGAATTGTCGGTCAAAGTCGACCGCGACCGCGCTCGCGAACTCGGCATCGATCTGAACGACATCTCTTCCTTCGTCGCCATTGCCCTGGATGGACGTGAGATCGCCGAAATCCATCAGGATGACAATGCCATTCCTGTGATGCTGTCACTGGATCATCGCGCGATCAGTGGTCCGGGCGATCTGGAAAACCTGTTTGTGCGCGCCGGTGACGGCACCATGGTGCCGCTGTCGACGGTCGTCGAGATCGAAGACACCGCCGTTGCGCCGCAACTGACCCGTGAGGAGCGCATGCGCGCCGTGCCGATCACGGTGCCGCTTGCCGACGGCTATGATCTGGAAAGCGCCATCAGCGATCTGCGCCAGACGGGACAGGAAGTACTGCCGGCCGGGGTTGAGATCACGCTGCTTTCCGAGGCTGCACTGCTTGAAGAAACCTCCACCGGAATGGCTCTGGTCTTCATATTCGCCATCGTCATCGTCTTCCTCGTGTTGGCGGCCCAGTTCGAGAGTTTCGTCAGTTCGATCATCATCCTGCTGACAATTCCAACGGGAGTCGCTGCGGCGGTGGTCGCCATCGGTCTGACCGGAGGCACGATCAATGTCTACAGTCAGATCGGCATAATCTTGCTGGTCGGCATCATGGCGAAGAACGGAATTTTGATCGTCGAATTTGCCAATCAGCTTCGTGAGCAGGGGCTGAATGTCCGAGAAGCCATCGAAGGCGCATGCATGCGGCGTTTGAGGCCGGTGATGATGACCATGGCCTCGACCGTTTTCGGCGGTCTGCCTTTGATCCTCGCATTTGGCGCCGGCGCCGAAGCGCGCATGGCACTCGGCTGGACAATTGTCGGCGGTCTGGGCTTCGCCACCATATCGACGCTGTTTCTGACACCGGTTGCATACATTCTTCTGGCCGGTCTCAGCAGCTCTCGCAACGCCGATGAACAGCGTTTGATCAAGGAACTTGAAACAAGCGGAAAGGAGGCAAGCCGGGCCTGAACAAAAACATACGCACGCAAGCAACTGTGGTTTGACGCGGGCGCGGACGGCTTGATAGCCTGCCGGTACGACCGGCACCAGGCGAAAGGCCATCCATGTCCCCACAACCATCCGACGGCGCGGTTCGCAAGGACAGCGAGCTGATGCGCCGCATCGGGGCAGGCGATACGGGTGCATTCCGGCAGATCATGACCGAAAACAGCCCAAGATTGATAAGGCTCGCATACGGCATCACCGGCCGCATCGATGAAGCCGAAGACATCGCCCAGGAGGCAATGCTGACTTTGTGGCGCACCGCATCGGACTGGCAGGCGAAGGCAACGATTGCCGCCTATCTGCGGACGGTTGCGACGCGCAAGGCGATCGATGTGCTGCGCCACAGCAAACACCGTGTCGATGATTTCAAGATGGATGATCTGCAGGATCCGGGGCAGGGACCACACGAAGAACTCGAGCGCAACCAGGATGCAGCCCTTTTGCTCGAGCATTTGGCCGGGCTTCCGGAACGTCAGCGCGCCGCACTTGTGCTTGCCCATTTCGAGAACCGCAGTCACAGGGAAGCGGCTGAAATCCTGGAAATCGACATCGAAGCCTTTTCCTCACTGCTGGCAAGGGCACGGCGATCGCTGCGGCAAAGAATAGAACAATCACAGGGCAAGGGAGACGGATAATATGAACAGCAAGCTGGATTCCCTGCTCGATCTATACGGCGCTGATCTGAACAGCTGGCCGGACCAGGAAGCGGCGCAGGAGGCACGCAAGGCTGCATTGAGCGATCCACAATTTCGAGGGCTACTGGATGCCGCGAAACGGATCGATGATTCATTCACTGCACTTTCATCGGCGATTGATCGCAGCCCGGCATTGGACACGCGTCTTGCGGATATGCAAAACAAACTTCTCGCGCAGATCGAACCGCAGGCGCAAAGGCGGCGCGCCTTCTCGAGCCGCACGCTCATGCGTTTTGCAGCGAGCGTCGTCGTAGCGTGCGGACTTGGCATTGGCGTCGGACAGATCGTGCC
>JAAEOH010000094.1 GCA_024244645.1 Hyphomicrobiales bacterium | reverse complement strand
TCGGGCCGGACGATTTTGCCCGCTGACTGCGTTGGCTCGCACTTGTGGTGGGTTGGCACCACGGCGTGCAAGCCGCCTTGTCAGCAGTCAAAATCGCCTCGGTCAAATGCTTCCGTATAATCAAGATACGCTCTAATCACAAAAGGGTCTAACCCTGTGTCGGCCAGACCCTGTGCTCGTCGTCGATGACAAAATTATGCCGGTGGCTGTGCGGTCCCGTCCGTACGCCCGCTTCCCGCAGGTGCGGATGGTCCGCCGGCAGATCCTCATGACTGTGCTCGATCATTTCCGGCGCACCGCCCGGCCACAGCGCCAGGCCGGTGAATGTCGCAAAACCTGCAAGCCCACCAAGCGCCAGCATCGTTATTCCCATCCCGACCGCCTCGAACAACAGCCCCGACAGCGGATAGGTCACAAGCCAGCAGGCATGTGACAGTGCGAACTGCGCTGCAAAAAGGGCCGGCCGGTCCTCAGCATGCGCCGAGCGGCGCAACAGCCGGCCGGACGGGGTTAAAATGGCCGAATAACAAAGACCGGTCAGCAGCCACGCCAACAACAGAACCGGCCAGGAAAGCATTTGCTGAAAGGCGACAAAGCCGCCGATCGACACAAAGATCAATGCCCCGAGCAATGCGCCGAAGATCATGACGCGGCGGTCGGACACCCTGTGGAGCAGACGCGGCAGAGACAGCGCCGAGAACATCGACCCAAAGCCGAACGCCGCCAGCGCGACCGCAACATCGCTCTCGGAACCGCTGTAAAGCAGACGGACAATGACGACCGTATTGACGATGACAACCGCGCCGACCGAAGCGGCCGCGAAGTTCAGGAAAAACAAGCCGCGCAACCGCGGGGTCGCCGCAAAAATCCGGCTGCCGCGCGTCAGCCGGTCCAAAAAGCTGCGGCCCCTGGTGGCATCAATTTGTGGAAATGCAGTTATCATCACCAGCCCAGTGGATGCCAAAAAGCCAAGCGCGGTACCGGCAAACAGCCAGTTGTAACTGATCACCGTCAGCATCAATCCCGCCGCGATCGGGCTGATGATGTTTTCCAGATCATAGGCAAGGCGCGAAAGCGAAAGGGCCTTCGTATAGTCCTCTTCATCTGGAAGGATCTCCGGAATTGTCGCCTGGAAGGCCGGTGTGAAGGTTGCTGACGCCGCCTGCAAAACAAAGACCAGCACATAGATCTGCCATACCGCATCGACAAATGGCAGAAACAGCGCCGCGGCCGCCCGAACCAGATTGGCCGCTATCAGGACTTTCTTGCGGTCAAGCCCGCTGATCAGCGCGCTGGCGATGGGCGAAAATCCGACATAGGCAATCATCTTGATGGTCAGCGCCACACCAAGAACGACACTGGCCGATGCCCCGGCGATTTCATAGGCGGCAAGCGCCAGGGCGACGGTCAGAAGCCCCGTTCCAAGCAGAGCAACAACCTGGGCGGAAAATAGCCTGGCATAACGCCGGTCTGACAGCACCTCGAACATAACGCTATCTATGTCACGGCGCCGGGAACCGCTGCAAGCAGCTTGAATACATCGATCAATGCAATTGAGTAGAAGCCGTTGGCAACTGCGGCTACACCGCTGGTTCAATGTTTTGGGGGGCGATGCGTGTTGCAGGCGATAGTTCGTAACCGGCAGGGCCTCGGCATGGTTCTGGGATTGATCGGCGTCGTCCTATTCGGCGCCACTTTGCCGATGACGCATTTGGGCCTTCAGGGCTTTTCACCATTGTTCCTGACCTTTTCCCGCGCACTGATCGCCTCCACGGCAGCCGTCGTCTATCTGGTATTGACCGGCTACAAGCTGCCACTCGAACGGGTTTTTGAAGCCTTTCTTGCAGGCTTGCTCCTTGTATTCGGCTTCCCTGGCTTTGCAACGCTGGCCATGGAAACGGTTCCCGCGAGCCATGGCAGTGTCATATTGGGCCTGCTTCCGCTCCTGACAGCGGTGTTCGCCGCTCTGATCGGCGGCGAACGTCCCGGACCTGTTTTCTGGGGAGTTGGCATGCTGGGTGCAGCCCTTGTCGTAACGTTTTCACTGCTGCGTTCGCATTTCAGCCTGACCCTCGGCGATTTCTGGCTGCTGGCGGCGGGACTGTCCGTTTCGCTGGGCTATGTGCTGTCCGCACGGCTGTCACGCATCATGTCGGGCGGCGCAACGATTTCATGGGCGTTGATTTTGACACTGCCCATATCCGCCACTGGAACAGCATTGACTTGGAAAACAGGAATCGGTTCACCGGGTGCCCCTGCCCTGTGGGCGCTTCTTTATCTTGGCTTCTTCTCCATGTTCGCGGGTTTTCTTTTTTGGAATGCCGGCCTTGCGATGGGCGGCATAGCGCGGGTCGGGCAGATGCAAGTTCTGCAGACCTTCGTTACGCTTGCACTTTCGGCACTGCTTCTGTCCGAACGCATATCGACGATGACAGTTCTGTTCGCGGTTGCCGTCGCTGCCGTAGTCTGGTTGGGCCGCAAGGCGCGCATATCCTGACGACAGTCGACATACTGCCATATTCGCGCTGGACAGGACATCGGCGAGCGTGCATCTGTTCGCCAGTAAAAGGATGAACAAAATGTCGGAAAAATGGGATTTCTGGATTGATCGTGGCGGCACATTCACCGATGTGATCGGCCGGTCGCCGGGCGGCGAGCTGATACAGAAAAAGCTGCTGTCCGAAAATCCGGAAGCCTATCGCGATGCCGCGATTCAGGGCATCCGCGAGCTGATGAATATTGTACCAGGCGCGTCCATCCCCAATGACCTGGTCGGTGAAGTCAAGATGGGTACGACCGTTGCGACCAACGCACTGCTTGAGCGCGAGGGCGATCGCACGCTGCTTGTCATCACCCGTGGCTTCCACGACGCACTCAGGATCGCCTATCAGGCAAGACCCGACATTTTCGCCAAGGAAATCATCCTCCCGGAGCAACTCTATGAGCGTGTGATCGAGGTCGATGAGCGCGTGCGCGCCGACGGCACGGTGGAAGCCATCCCCGATCCCGTGGCAATCGCCGGGGAAATGCGTCAGGCAAAGGCAGACGGCATAGACGCCGTTGCCATCGTCTTTATGCATTCCTGGAATTACCCCGACCACGAGGCTGTCGTTGCGGAAGCTGCGCGCCAGGTCGGCTTTTCCCAGATTTCCGTCAGCCACCGCATCTCGCCGCTCGCCAAGCTCGTCGGTCGTGGCGATACAACGGTGGTCGATGCCTATCTCTCGCCCATACTGCGGCGCTATGTCGACGAAGTGGCGACGGATCTGGGCGTTGGCGCTGACTCTGGAAACGGCGGCTCACCCTCGCTGAAATTCATGATGTCGTCCGGCGGCATGACGGCGGCAAATCTGTTTCAGGGCAAGGATGCCATCCTTTCAGGACCGGCTGGCGGCGTCGTCGGCATGGTCGAAACGGCCAATCTGGCCGGCTATGAAAAGGTCATCGGCTTCGATATGGGCGGTACGTCCACCGATGTCGCGCATTTTAACGGCGAATATGAGCGCGCCTTCGACACCGAGGTCGCAGGTGTCCGCATTCGTGCACCCATGATGCAGATCCACACCGTGGCCGCCGGTGGCGGCTCCATCCTGCATTATGAAGCCGGACGTTTCCGCGCCGGCCCGGAATCCGCCGGAGCCGACCCCGGTCCCGCCTGCTACCGCAGGGGCGGACCTCTTGCCGTCACCGATGCCAATGTGATGCTCGGCAAACTGCAGCCGGATTACTTCCCGGCAATCTTCGGGTCGAACCAGGATCAAACGCTGGACACCGAGATCGTGCGGGTAAAATTCGCCGAACTTGCCGCGACAATCGGCGATAGCCGGTCACCGGAAGAAGTGGCCGAGGGTTTCGTCAAGATTGCAGTTGAAAACATGGCCAACGCCATCAAGAAGATCTCTGTGCAGCGCGGCTACGATGTCACCCGTTATCTGCTCAACTGCTTCGGCGGCGCCGGCGGTCAGCACGCCTGTCTCGTCGCCGATGCGCTCGGCATGGAAGCCATCCTCATCCATCCGTTCTCGGGGCTTCTTTCCGCCTATGGTATTGGTCTTGCGGGACTTTTCGCTGCGCGCCAACAGGCCCTGGTCAAACCGCTCGCTCCCGACGCTCAGGATGAAATATCCGCATTGATCGAAAGGCTGGCGGGCGATGCCTGCGACGAACTTTATTCGCAGGACGTACCGAATGCAGCAGTGGAATGGCGGCCGCTCCTGCATCTTCGCTATGACGGAACGGACACGCCCCTTTCCGTGCCGTTTGTCGATCGCTCACAGGATCAGGCCCGCACCGCATTTGAGGCCGCCCACAAAGCGCAATTCGGCTTCATCTATGACAACAAGGAAATCATCGTCGAAGCCGTCGCGGTGGAAGCCAGGGACAACCGCAGCAATGCAGCCGTTGAACACGACAGCCCGCTGAGCACCGGCACTCCCGCGGCAGCGAGCACATGCAGGCTCTTTTCCGACGGCAAATGGCATGACGCGCCCGTCTACACCCGCGAAGCGCTCTCACCGGGGCAATCGCTCCAAGGTCCCGCCCTGGTTATCGAGGCAAACCAGACAATTGTTGTCGAAGCAGGCTGGCAAGCCGAAATCAACGCCAAGGGACATGTCGTCATGACGCGCCACAAGGCCATGGCGCGCCAGGATGCGATCGGCACCCTCAACGCCGATCCCGTCATGCTGGAGGTGTTCAACAATCTTTTCATGTCGATTGCCGAGCAGATGGGTATCACGCTTCAAAACACCGCCCATTCGGTCAACATCAAGGAACGGCTGGACTTTTCCTGCGCGATTTTCGACCGCAATGGCGCGCTTGTCGCCAATGCGCCGCACATGCCGGTGCATCTGGGATCGATGGACCGCTCTGTCGAGACGATCATCAAGCTGAACGAGGGCAATATCCATCCCGGCGACGTATTTGCGCTCAACGCGCCCTATAATGGCGGAACGCATTTGCCGGATATAACGGTCGTCACGCCGGTCTTTGACGATACCGGATCGACAATCCTGTTCTATTCGGCCTCGCGCGGCCACCACGCCGATGTCGGCGGCACGGCGCCCGGCTCCATGACACCGCTGGCGACAACGGTCGACGAGGAAGGTGTCCTGATCGACAATTTCCTCATCGTGGAAAAGGGAAATTTCCGCGAAGAGGAACTGGTCAAGGTGCTGACGGACCACCCCTACCCGGTCCGCAATGTTCACCAGAATGTCGCTGATCTGAAAGCCCAGATCGCCGCCAATGAAAAGGGCGTCGCCGAGTTGCGCAAGATGGTGGACAATTTCGGTCTCGATGTCGTTGAGGCCTATATGGGCCATGTCCAGGACAATGCGGCAGAAAGCGTGCGCAGGGTCATCGATGCGCTGACCGACAGCTCTTATGAATACGCCACGGATTCCGGCCAGCAGATCAGGGTCAAGATCACCGTCGACCGCGACAAGCGCACGGCGACGGTCGATTTCACCGGCACCTCGCCCGTGATGAAGAACAATTTCAATGCGCCGGAACCCGTCACCCGCGCAGCGGTTCTTTATTGCTTTAGGGTCATGGTTGAAGGCGCCATACCGATGAATGCAGGCTGCCTTCGCCCGATCAACATCATCCTGCCGGACAATTGCATGCTCAGCCCGAGCTACCCGGCAGCCGTCGTCGCCGGCAATGTCGAGACATCACAGCATGTCACCAACGCGATCTTCGGCGCGCTCGGCGCGATCGCCAACAGTCAGGGTACCATGAACAACCTGACCTTTGGCAATGACCAGTACCAATATTATGAAACCATCTGCTCCGGCTCGCCCGCCGGACGGATGAACGATGGCCACGGATTTGACGGCACATCCGGCGTGCATGTCCATATGACAAACTCACGCCTGACCGATCCTGAGATACTGGAAATGCGTTTTCCGGTGCTGCTGGAAGATTTCCACATTCGCGAAGGTTCCGGCGGCAAAGGGCGTTATTCGGCCGGGGATGGCACAATCCGCACGATCCGCTTCCTTGAAAAGATGGAATGCGCAATTCTGTCGTCTCACCGCACACGCCCGCCAGAAGGCATCGAGGGCGGCGGCAACGGCCAGGTCGGCAAAACCGTCATCAGACGCCTCGACGGCCCACTCGACGAGTTGAAGGGCAGCGACCAGACGTATCTCGAGGCAGGAGAAGCCGTGATCCTGACAACCCCGACTGCAGGCGGATTCGGCAAAACATAATCCGCTCTGAAGCCCTCTTGACGCTGTCGCCGCCAAATCCTTGACGGGACGGTGCCTGGCACGCCGTTGTTCAAATGGCGTGACCAGATCGAAATTGTCCGTTACAAGACTTTGCCATGATCGTCATTTGATTCGGACCGGTTCGATATGCCCCGCTACGGCTTTGCGCTGATCCTGCTTTTATTTGCTGTGATGTCCTGCACGACATCCGATCTCGGCTTGGAGCCGGAGGCATCCCCCTCCCGCTATGGCGACAGCGATCCTCAATATTTCGGCACCCGGCATCCGGCCACCCATGAGGTGCATGGTATCGACGTCTCCAAATGGCAGGGTGACATCGACTGGCGACGGTTGAAGCGTGCTGATGTGGCCTTCGCCTATATCAAATCGACGGAAGGCGGCGATCACCGCGACGAGAATTTCACCCGGTACTGGAATGGCGCTAAACGCGCCGGAATTCCCCGCGGGGCGTATCATTTCTATTACTTCTGCCGTTCCGCAAAGGAGCAGGCTGCTTGGTTCATCGCCAACACGCCACGCGACCGCTCGGCCCTGCCACCGGTTCTGGACATTGAATGGAACCACCAGTCGCCATCATGCAAAATGCGGCCGGACCCGGCGATCATTCGCAGGGAAATGCGCGTTTTCGTGAAGCAGATCGAGGCGCATTACGGAAAACGGCCGCTGATCTATACGACAATCGATTTCCACCGGCAAAACCTCGAGGGCCATTTCACCGACTATCAGTTCTGGGTGCGCTCCGTCGCCGATCATCCGGACAACATCTATGACGGTCGTGCCTGGCACTTCTGGCAATACACCGGCACGGGACGCGTTCCGGGCATCAATGGCGATGCCGATATCAACGTTTTCGTCGGCAACAAGGAACAGTGGAACACCTGGCTTGCCAGCGCCATGGGCCAGGAACGGCCTTAAAAACGTCCAGAGATGCCACTAACCGACATAGTACAAACAGCCTCAGTTGGGACACATCAATGAAACGAACGATCGCCCGCGCCGCTATTCTTTTGTTTGGCGCAACATCCATCGCCTTCGCCTCTCCCGCGCTGGCTGCCCAGTGCGGCGGCAATCTCGGCCAGTTTCTCGCCGGCGTTAAGCAGGAAGCCGTATCAAAGGGCATTTCGAAAAGAGCCGCTGACAGGGCGCTTGCGAATGCCGCCATCAACAAGAAAGTGTTGCGCCGCGACCGGGCGCAGGGCGTGTTCAAACAGACGTTTCTTGAATTTTCCAAGCGGGTGGTCAGCGGCCATCGCATGCAGCACGGCAAGAAGAACATGGCCAAATACGCCAATGTTTTTGCCAGGGCAGAACGGGAATACGGCGTTCCCGGACCGGTCATTGCCGCCTTTTGGGGGCTGGAAACGGATTTCGGCGCCGTTCAGGGCGATTTCAACACCGTCAATGCGCTTGTCACGCTCTCCCATGATTGCCGCAGGCCGGAACTGTTCCGCCCGCAATTGATCGCCGCCATCCAGATGGTGCAGAACGGCGATCTGGACCCGGCACGTACCACCGGCGCCTGGGCCGGCGAAATCGGCCAGGTGCAGATGCTGCCACTCGATATTATCCGCTTTGGCGTCGATGCCGATGGTGACGGGCATGTGAGGTTGAAAACCAGCGCGCCCGATGCAATTTTGACAGGCGCCAACTTTATCAGCCATCTCGGCTGGCAGTCGGGACAGCCCTGGCTGCAGGAGGTCATCGTGCCGTCGAACCTCGCCTGGCTGGGCACCGGACTTGGCAAGGCCGAGTCGGTATCGCAATGGTCCGCCCAGGGCGTAAAGGCGCGGGAGGGGTCGCTGCCGTCGGGATCCACATCGGCAGCACTGCTGCTGCCGCAGGGTCGCAAGGGGCCGGCTTTCCTCGCCTACCCGAATTTTTCAATCTATCTGGAATGGAACAAATCGTTCATCTATACGACCAGCGCGGCCTATTTTGCCACACGCCTTGCCGGCGCAACCCGATACAATCCAGGCACTCCAGATCCCGGCCTGTCGGATGTCCAGATGAAGACGCTGCAGAAGATCCTGGCACAAAAGGGTTATGATGTCGGCAAGATCGACGGCATATTGGGTTCGGGAACGCGCAATGCGGTTCAACAGGAGCAGGAGCGTCTCGGCATGCCTGCCGATGCCTGGCCGACACCAAAGCTTCTTTCGCGTCTGAATTAGAGCGACCTGCGATTGGATTGAACCATTTGACCGCGGCGATTTTGGTCGCTGGTTAGGCGGATTGCACGCCTTGGTGCCTCCCCACCACAAGTGCGATCCAACGACGCCAGAAGCCAAAATCGCCCGGCCCGCCTTACGCTGATTTTCAACATCTATTCTCCTTTCGGATGGGGAATACCGGCCCATCGGCGTCGTTGCGCCGCTTGCCCTATGTCCCACATCGCGCTGCGCGACGCGCCTAGCCGAGTGAGCCGATATTCCGCCATCAAATGCTTCAGGCCGGTCACAACTCGCTCTAATGCCTATTCCGCAGGCTGCTTCGAATCGTCCTCGGGCTCCGCTGGCTCGGGGCTGTCCTCGTCAAGCTTCGCCGATTTTTCGACGCGGCGATGATAGAGCGCAAGCCGCGCCGCGCGATAACGCAGCCGGGCATGGAACACAGCCCGGTCAACCGCCTGTCTGCCGCGCTGAACTTCGCCGATTTCGGTCGCATAGGCTTCGATCAGCGCCTCGCGGTAAGAGGTCAGACCCGCCGTTGCCACCCTTTCCACCCGCCGCGCAATATTGGCCCACAGAGGCGAGATCAGCAGCGAGATCGCGGTAACCGCGATGGCCAGCCGGTAAGCATCACCGCTAAGCGCCGCGGCGCTGAGGCCCGCCGCCGCCAGCACAAAAGAAAACTCGCCGATCTGCGCCATGGACAGCCCTGCGATAAGCGCTGTCTGCTCGTCCGAACCGGTCAGCCTGAGAAGGATAATATTGAGAGCCGACTTGGCGACGATCACGGCGCTCGAGGCGACGATCACCAGAAGCAGATTGTTCCATATGAAGTGCAGGTCCATCAACAGGCCGATGGAGAGAAAGAACACCACGAGCAGGACGCTTTGAATGGGTTCGATGACAGGGATCACACGGCTGCGCAGTGTTGAATTGCCGATGAGAATGCCAGCTATGAAGGCACCATAGACCGGCGACAATCCGGCAACGCCCGAAAAAGCGGCTGCCGAAAAGCACACAGCCAGAGACCCGAGTGCCAGTATTTCCACATTGTTTTCAATCTGTTCGGTATAGGGCACGCGCAGCTTGCCTCGTCTGCCCAGCCACCACAAAAGCCCGCCCAGAAACCCGACAGCCACAACAACCTTGACGGCGATTTCCCAAAAATCGATGTCCTGGCTGCCGAAACTGCTGACAAAAATCAGCATCGGAACGACGGCGATATCCTGGGCAATCAGTACACCGACGGCGATCCGCCCCTCTTCGCCGCGAAGCACCCCCATATCGTCAAGCATCTTCATGGCGACAACCGTGCTCGACATGGCAATGATGAAACCGAGAATGACCGATTCTGCGATACCGATGCCTAGGCCCAGTCCAATCAGAATGGCGACAACCAGCGCAGCGGATATCTGTCCGCACGCAACAATAACCGCTTGCCTGAGCGTCAGCACGAATGCCTTGAGCGAAAGCTCCATGCCGATGAAGAACAGCAGGATCAGAACGCCCATTTCAGCAAGAAGGTTGACGTTTTCGGAATTGGCAATAACCCCGAAACCGGTCGGTCCCAGTGCCACGCCAGCCAGAATAAACCCGACGAGCGGCGGTTGACGCAGCCGGATAAGGCCAAGTCCCATGATGACGGCAATGGCGGCAACAAACGCGATACTGCTGAGGGCAGCGCCGTGCGGAACCGCTTCACCAACCGCCGTATGTACCGCTTCTTCCAGAAAATTTCTCCCGTCCTGCGCCGGGGCCGATTCTGGCATGGCTCCAGTTGCCCGGCAAGCCGCTATCGGATCAGATATTGTCGAATTCGTCCTTGCTGGTCGGCAGCAGCAGAACAGCGGTTGTCAGATAGCCAAACCCGAAGGTGATGCCGAATGAAAAGAACATGATGAACAATGCAACAACCACATGACGCGACTCCATGACGAGACTGCCGAAACCATTGATATCAAAATAAACAACCGCGGTTGCGACAACCCAGCCAATCACCATGCCGATGAGACTGTTGATCATCACGAACCGTATGAGCTTCGGCAGTCTTTTGCGTCTCGGTTCTGTCACACCGATCAAACCTCCGGCCGTTCGCGCATCAAAGCCGATATTAGCGCATTCAGACGCGCCCGGTCACTGCTGCAGATTGTCCGGACCGTAACCGCAAGAAACGGATGGCACCGGGTCTTGATGTGCCTTATCAAACACAACGCCCACGACCATAAACGCATATCGGATGAAAAGCGGATGCAGACAAACGTCAATACAATCACCACCGTGACCTGGGTGCTGATTATCGCTCTCGGCGTAATCTTGGGCGGCTCATTTTTCTTTGCTCGCGTCGCTGTCGAGTATGTTCCGCCACTGACCCTGGTTTTTCTGCGGGTCTTTCTGGCAGCAGTCGCACTGCACTTCTATCTTGTCGGACGCAACGGTCTTTCCCGCACCCTTGCAACGCGATGGCGGGCGTTTTTGCTGCTTGGCCTGCTCAACAACGCCATACCGTTCACGCTGATATTTTTCGGCCAGACGCAAATCGGTGCCGGCCTTGCCTCGATTCTAAACGCTACGACACCCTTATGCACGATCGTGATCGCCAATGTCCTGACGACCGACGAAAAAATGACCATGCCCAAAATCGTCGGTTGTCTGCTTGGACTTGCCGGGACAATGGTATTGATCGGCCCCTCGGCACTCACCGGCCTCGGTGCTCCGGTCTGGGCTCAGCTGGTGGTCATAGGCGCCGCGGTTTCCTATGGATTTGCCGCCATCTACGGAATACGGTTCAGTGATCTGCCGCCCGTGGTAACGGCAACCGGTCAGTTGACTGCGTCATCGCTGATCATGCTGCCCATCATCTTGATTTTCGACAGGCCCTGGACCCTCGCCCTGCCACCTATGGAGATTGTTTTGGCGATCCTCATGCTGGCGGTGCTTTCCACCTCTTTCGCCTATATCCTGTTCTTCAGCATCATCAGCAGAGCGGGAGCGACCAACACGTCATTGGTGACGCTTGTGGTACCAGCTGCCGCAATTTTGCTCGGTGTGGCCTTTCTCGGCGAACACTTGAACACCGAAACCCTGGCTGGACTTTTGTTGATCGGCCTCGGCCTGTTGACGATTGACGGCCGATTGACCTTCGTTCTGAAAAATAAATTAAATTTAATGGGTTACACGAATCATGAGCCATAAATATATGCGTTCGCATACATCGAAAATTCACTTAATTTTTACCATGTCGCCACAAATCTGCCACGAATAAGGCCTTCGCAACCGCAGCAATCGCGGCAAATCTGTCCCACGATTCACATTTTTTTGGCACCACGTTAAGTCAATGAATTTCATGTGCTAAAAACAGAAAAAACGCAAAATCAGTTGCCGATTTCGGCAGCGCAGCAACTATTTTGCTTTCCAATTCCCTTCGCTCCGGCCTAGCATTCAGTAGTTAACCGCAGGGAGGTCAGCTATGGGACTCGCGCGTTCGCTCAATGTCCTGGTGATCGGTGCAGCGTTTTTATTCATCGCGCTCATGCTGTTTTTATAAGGCATGACCGCATGACCACCGACCCAACCGGTGGACGAGAAAATACAACCGGGGATGGTTTTCACCATCCCCGTTTTCCTTTGCGGAAATCAATCGCAAATCAAGCAGCAACCTGTTCAATTGTAGTGCGCGCACGCTGCAGGCTGTCATTCTCTGACATCATCAGCTGATCGGCGGCAATGAATTCCACATCCGATATCCCGAGAAAACCGAAAACATGTTTGAGATAGGGCGTGACAAAATCGGCGGGGCTGCCGACAGGCACGCCGCCGGAGGCGTTGACCACATAGACCTTGGTGTCCGAAAGCAGGCCAACGGGCCCATTTTCGGTGTAGTTGAAGGTACGTCCGGGCTGGGCAATGTGGTCAATCCATGCCTTCAGCGCAGCGGGAATTCCAAAATTGTAAGTGGGTGCTCCGACGACAACTATATCGGCAGCCCGCAGTTCCTCCACAAGTTCATCTGTTTGTGCAAGCGCGGTTTCCTGCTCCGCGGTCCGCTCGCCCTTCGGCACCACTCGGTCGGTAAGCCAGTTTTCCGTCGGAAATGACAGTCCTTCGGCCACATCGCGGCTTGTCACGGTAACATTGTCGAATTTCTGTTTCAGCTGCTCAATCAGCTCATCAGTCAGTTTTCTGCTGTATGATCCGCTGCGCCGTGCGGATGAATGAATTGTCAAAACCCTGGTCATGATCTGCTGTCTCCGGTGATTGGTTCACCGGAAGATAAGAACCATGACAGCTTGCAGAAGGCCGCAATATATCGACAGATTGTTCAATAAAATTGAACAGATTTCGATTTATTGTCAAGCAGCAGCTATTGACGTGGCCGTTCCGTTGCCCGTGGTGGCACGCAATCCCAGCAGGTGGCAGATGGCATAGACGAGCTGGGCCCGGTTCATCGTATAGAAATGGAAATCCTGGACGCCGCGCTCGACAAGGTCCATCACCTGGTCTGCGGCAACCGCCGCTGCGACGAGCGAGCGGGTCTGCGGATCCTTTTCCAGCCCTTCGAACCGTGTCGCCAGCCAGTCCGGTATGGACGCACCGCACAGTCCGGCAAAATTTGCGACCTGGGCGAAATTGTGCACCGGCAGTATGCCCGGAACGATGGGAATGTAGATACCTGCACGGCGTACCCGTTCGACATAACGCTCATAGGTATCGTTGTCGAAGAAGAACTGGGTAATGGCGCGGGTTGCGCCATTGTCGACCTTGCGTTTCAGCATGTCGATATCGGTCATGAAATCCGGGCTTTCAGGGTGTTTTTCCGGATAGGCCGAAACGGTGATCTCGAAATCGGCAAAGGCCTTCAACCCTGCCACAAGTTCGGCTGCGTTGCGGTAGCCGTCTGCATGGGCCCGGTAAGCGGAGCCGACACCATCGGATGAATCGCCGCGCAGAGCCACGAAATGGCGAACGCCCGCCTGCCAGAACTCGCGCGCTACAGCGTCGACTTCGTCCTTGCTGGCATTGACACAGGTCAGATGCGCCGCCGGTGAAAGCTCGGTCTCTTCCAGAAGACGCCTGATAGTGGCCAGCGTCGGCTTACGGGTGCTGCCGCCGGCACCATAGGTCACGGACACGAAGTCGGGCGAAAACGGCGCAAGCCGCATGACGCTTTCCCACAACTGGCTTTCCATATCGCCGCTTCTGGGCGGAAAGAACTCAAACGACACATTCATGGAGTCACCCAGGGGGGATGGACCGGAACGGCGTAATACAGACATGGTCAGACAACTCCTTGGTGGGATGTATCAGAACGCGTGCTTTCGGCAATAACAAGACGCGGGTCGCGCGCCAGCCAGATGGTCACCGTCAGGCCTTTTTCGACCTTGTCTTCCGGTGTCAGTTCGACAACCTGCTCGACCGTCAGCCCGGCATCGTTCAGCCATGCGGAAACGGCATCCGTCTCAAAGCCCAGACGCAGATGGGCATGCTCATCGCGCAGATACTCAAATTCGTGGGGCGCAAAGTCGACAATCACGACCCGCCCGCCGGGGCTGAGCATGCGCGCCGCCTCGGCGATCGCTTCCTCGGGATTTTGTAGAAAATGCAGCACCTGGTGGATGGAGATCAGATCAAAAGTACCGCGTTCCAGCTGCAGGTTCAAAATGTCGGCGTGACGTACCGATGCGTGGCTGATACCGGCCTCGTCTATATTGGTGCGGGCAACGGCCAGCATGTCGCGGCTGGCATCAACACCGATGCCGCGGCGGTAGAGCGGTGCAAAGAGCTGCAGGATCCGGCCGGTGCCGGTGCCAAGGTCGAGCATGGAATCGAAAGGCGTATCGCCAACCATGTCGACCAGGGCCTTTTCCACCTGCTCATCGGAAATGTGCAGAGAGCGCAATTCGTCCCAGCCAGCGGCATTGCGGCTGAAATAAATCTGCGCGCGGGCTGCACGCGCCTGTTTGACCGCCCGAAGCCGTTCGGCATCGCGCGCCAGCAGCGGATCCGAAGGAGAGACCGAATCGACAATATGCCGTGCCAGCACAAACGCGCGCCCGTCTCCGCTGAGACGGAAATAGGCCCAGGCGCCCTCCTGGAAACGCTCGATGAGCCCCGCTTCGGTCAGCAGTTTCAGGTGCCGGGATATGCGCGGTTGCGACTGTCCGAGGATTTCCGTCAGATCGGTCACTGTCAGATCGCCGCCAAACAGCAGAGCAAGCACCCGCAGCCGTGTCGGCTCTCCGGCCGCCTTCAGCACATCCACGGTTTTTTCCAGGCTCAGCTTTTCGGTATCCAGCATGGCTTCCTCAATTGTCCCGCCGTTGGCAGGCAGAAGCCATGGCCTACGCGAAATCACATAAACATATCTTTATATGATTTTGTTGACTGACGCAATATTAAATAAAAATGTCGCACAGGAATAAGAAAGGCCATATTTGCGGGCACTTATGCGCAAACCCCGGAAACGAACGGTCTCGAGTTGGCGTTTAGACTTAATAAACCCATTGCTCAGGAATTTGCGCGCGCACCGCTTCACCGGCGCGGATGCTTCCCTGAATTTCAGCCCAGGCAAGCAGGCCCCGTCGCCGTTTCGCCGCCGGAACAAATCCGAGGGAAAGGTCTGTATGGTCCCGGTCCGGATAGTGATCAGCGATCGCCGCACCGGAAAACTTACAAGGACCGTTCTGAAAATCGACCTTGAGGGTCACCCCACCCTCGAAAAACAGCAAAGTGCTCGGCGGCAGCATTGAAAGGTTGGGAATACCCTCGATTACCAGATTAGCGCCAATCCATTCCGGTTTGATTTCCGCAATATCCATCTGCTTGGCTGCAGCGGCGAGTTCCCGCGGGCACAAAAGCGTCAGTTGTCGTTCATTGCGCATCTCGGTGCCACAGGTGTACCACGGCTCGCGAGCGCCGGATTTACGGGTAATACCGCTGTGATAATCGCCCTTGATGCCCTCATAGGTCAGCGTCAGCGCATCAACAGCCTCGGTCGTAAACGTGTCGCCCATCGCCGCATAGACACCGCCGACCTTGCCTATGGCCTTTTGCTTAGCCGTGATTTCCAAAGCCGTCCCTCCAAATTGACCCTGCAGAGGCCCTAAAATGCGTCGCGACAAGAGGTACAGTCAGCCACGCCCACTTTCAACACCCGTCACCAGGCGAGATGTTCGCCGTCCCAGTTCCAGAAATGGCCGGTCGATGCGATATCGAGATATTCGCACAGATCAAGAACGCCGCCGGCGCTCTCCTCAGGGCTGATATCGGCATGTTGCCCGCCCATTTCGGTGCGCACCCAGCCCGGATGGGCCGCGGCGACGGCTATACCCATCGGCTGCACGTCGGCGGCCAGCCCCTGCATGACCTTGTTGACCGCCGCCTTCGATGCACGATAGGCGATGCGGTCCGACTTCGCATGCGACATCGACCCCATCCAGCTGGAAAGGGTCACAATGCGCGCTCGGTCGCTGCGCTTGAGGTGCGGTAAAAACGCGTGGGTCACCCGCAACGGTCCGACCGTATTGATCGCCAGCGTGTCGGCAAAGCCGTCGAAATCCATGTCGAGAACAGACTGCCGCTCCGGTCCGATAATGCCCGAACAGTTAAGAAGGATGTCGACCGGCCCGTCGACGGTTGCTGCCGCCGCCTCAATGGCGTCACTGTCCCGAACGTCGAACACCAGCGCCCTGAACCGGTCGCCGGCCAGATCCTTGAGGAACTTGGCGTCCGCCTCCCGGCGCACCGATCCGATGACAGTCCAGCCCCTGGCGAGCGCCTGTCGCGCCATCTCATGACCAAGCCCGCGTCCGACGCCTGTGATCAGAATTGTCGTCATAACGTTACCGCTCACCGCGTCAGCCGCTTGTAGGTCACTCGTTTCGGGTTGACGCTATCGGGGCCGAGGCGCCGGATCTTGTCCTTTTCATAATCTTCGAAATTGCCTTCGAACCATTCGACGTGGCTGTCGCCTTCAAAGGCAAGAATGTGTGTCGCCAGCCGGTCGAGGAACATGCGGTCATGGCTGATGATAACGGCACAGCCGGCGAAATTCTCCAGCGCGTCTTCAAGCGCCGCCAGCGTTTCGGTATCGAGGTCGTTTGTCGGTTCGTCGAGCAGAATGACATTGCCGCCCGATTTCAACATTTTGGCCAGGTGCACGCGGTTTCGCTGACCGCCGGAAAGCGTCCCGACCTTCTGCTGCTGATCGCCGCCCTTGAAGTTGAAGTTCGAACAATAAGCACGTGAATTCACATCGAATTTTCCGAGCTTGATGATGTCGTTTCCGCCCGAGATTTCCTCCCATACGGTCTTGTTGCCCGCAAGCGCGTCGCGGCTCTGATCCACATAGCTCAGATCAACCGTTTCACCGATATTGATGGCGCCGCCATCGGGGTCTTCCTGGCCGGTAATCATGCGAAACAGCGTGGTCTTGCCGGCTCCGTTGGCGCCGATCACACCGACAATGCCGCCGGGCGGCAATTTGAAATCGAGGTCCTCGATCAAAAGCTTGTCGCCATAGCCTTTCGAAAGCTTGTCGGACTCGATAACCACCTGACCGAGCCGCTCGCCGACCGGAATGACGATCTGTGCATCGCCGGGACGTCGCTCCTCGGCGGAACTGACCAGCTCGTCATAGGCCCTGATGCGGGCTTTCGATTTGGCCTGACGGGCTTTCGGACTGGAGGCGATCCAGTCATGCTCGCGCGACATGGCTTTCTGACGGTTGGCCTCTTCGCGGCCCTCCTGGGTAATACGTATGGCCTTGGCTTCCAGATAGGCGGTGTAGTTGCCCTCATAGGGAATGCCGCGACCGCGGTCGAGTTCCAGGATCCAGCCGGTGACATTGTCGAGGAAGTACCGGTCATGGGTAATCATCAGCACAGAGCCGGGATATTCCCGCAGATGTTTTTCGAGCCATGCAATGGTCTCGGCATCGAGATGGTTGGTCGGCTCGTCAAGCAGGAGTAGATCCGGCTGCGCCAGCAACAATTTGCACAGCGCAACACGGCGCTTTTCACCACCTGAAAGATTGGTGACGGAACTATCCCCGGGCGGGCAGCGCAGCGCATCCATGGCCATTTCGACCTGACTGTCGAGGTCCCATAAATTTTGCGCGTCGATGATGTCCTGAAGCGCGGCGCCCTCTTCCGCCGTCTCGTCGGAATAATTCATCATCAACTCGTTGTAGCGGTCGACAATCGCCTTCTTTTCCGCAACGCCTTCCATGACGTTTTCGGCGACGGTCTTCGTTTCATCGAGTTCCGGCTCCTGCGGCAGATAGCCGACCGTGGCTCCTTCGGCCACCCAGGCCTCGCCAGTGAACTCCGTATCGAGACCGGCCATGATGCGCAGCACCGTCGACTTGCCGGCGCCGTTAGGTCCGAGGATGCCGATTTTGGCGTCCGGGTAAAAGGAAAGGTGGATATTCTCCAGAACCTTCTTGGAGCCATAGGTCTTGTTGAGACCGGCCATGTGATAGATGAACTGGCGTGCCATTGCGCGCGATTTCCTCATAGACAGAGACAAAATGGGATCGCACCGCTTTTAGGCAATGCATACCCCGAGAGCAATCCAAATGTTTGTTCAACTGTACGGATTCATTGACCGCAGGCACTCATGCAATTCGGGTGAAGCGCAGAATTCGGTGTGAAATTTTCCCAACTTCGAGTTTGTTATTGTAGCGTCCGCCTGTCGTGCGGCCGGTTCGCGGGCCCGGACACCATCACACCCAACTCGCAAAAGCGTGAATTCATGCCATCCCATCGTGACCCCACTTTATGGCTCCTTCGTTTAGGTTGCAGCGGACCGAAACGGGTTTTCGGCGAATTTCCAGAGGAGAATTCCATGAATATCAAATCCAAAAAGGCCCTCGCAATGATGGTAGTGAGCGGCGGCCTCGCCGCTGCAGTTGCAAGCGTCACGCCGGCCGTTGCCCAATGCAATGCCTGCGGCACGAAGAAAGTCAGTACCTGTAGTGCCTGTGGTGCCAAAAAAGCCTGCGGCGCTTGCGGCGCATGTGGCGCATGCGGCGCTAAAAAAGTCTGTGGTGCCTGCGGTGCATGCGGCGCCAAAAAGACCAACTAATTTGCTTTCGGTTCGCCGGGAGCTTTCGGTTCCCGGCAGCCATTCGATAATAGATCTATTGCCCGGCGGATCAGTTTGATATTGTTGCACGAAACTGAAGCGCCAACCGGGACCGGCTCCATGAATATTCCCATCCGCGAAAACCCCACAATCGACTTCAAGGCCCTGTCCCGCGAGCGGCTTCTCGCGATGCAAAGCGCCGCCGATGACATGATCGCGGTATTGGAAGAGGCTGCCGAGCAGCAAAAGCACATTCTTATTGACGTCCTGAACGCAACCGCGCCGGACGCCTTTACGCAGTGGCAGCATTACCCGCCCGGCGATGTGCATGACCGCGAAAAAGGCGCGCTGTGGTTCTACCACGCCCACTCCGACGATGTTTCCGAGCGCCCCTGGAACGAACACGGTCATTTTCACATGTTCGTCTATACCGAACACGTGGAAGAGGGCATTGAACCAATCGCTCTGCCGCCCGAACCCGATTTTGAGCTCGGCGGGCTTTGCCATCTGGTGGCGATTTCATTCGATCCCGCCGGGACACCGATGCAGGTGTTCACCGTCAACCGCTGGGTCGCGCAGGAATGGCAGTATCCGGCAGAGGAAGTCATCCGCCTGCTCGGCCTGTTCGACCTCGACAATAAAGAATTTGCGCTGACCACCAAATGGCTCGTCGCGGCGCTGAAGCTGTTCCGACCGCAGATCGAATGGAGCTTGCGCGAACGCGACAAGGCGATTGCCCTGTTGCGGGAGAAAGACCCGGAAGGGTTTTCCGAAGACGAAGATGTCGAAGTCCTGTCATCCTTCCCCTTTGATCTCGGCACCCAGATCGAAGCGATCGAGGAAGCACTGCAGAACTGAGCCGGGATTGCACTTTCCCTTTGTCGCAGGCATGGTTTGCGCATGAGCGGATTCGATCAACAGACAACGCTGGCTTCTCCAACTGGCGCCACACTCAATCTGTTACACACAAGACCTAAGGACAGCGCCCGCGCGATTGTGCAGATCAATCATGGGCTGGCCGAACACGCGTCCCGCTATGCCCGTTTTGCAAACTACCTGTCCGGTCGTGGTTTTGCCGTCTATGTCCACGACCATCGCGGCCACGGGGAGACAAAGGCCCCGGACGCACCGATCGGCATTTTCGCCAAGGCGCCTGCCGGCCGCGCCTACGAAAAGGTCATCGCCGACACGCTGGCGGTCAACGATCACGCCAGGGCAAGCTATCCGGACATGCCGGTCATCACATTTGGCCACTCCATGGGCGGCCTGATCGCCATGAACTTCGCGCTTTCGCATCCGGACAGACAATCGGCGCTCGCGCTGTGGAACGCCAATTTCAAGATGGGGGCTGAAGGCCGGCTCGCACAGGCGGTTCTCGCGGGTGAGCGGATGACGCTTGGATCCGATGTCCCGAGCAGGCTGTTGCCAAAGCTCACATTTGATGCCTGGGGCAAGTCCATTAAAAACGCCGAAACCGGTTTTGACTGGCTCTCCCACGACAGAGACCAGGTCGCTGCCTATGTCGCCGACCCGCTCTGCGGCTGGGATGCCTCCGTTTCCCTCTGGCAGGACGTCTTTGCCATGGCCTTTCGCGGCGGCAATGGTGCCGCGCTGTCAGCACTGCCCAGATCTTTGCCGATCCACCTGGTGGGCGGTGGACAGGACCCGGCGACCAACAAAGGCAAGGCGGTCGCCTGGATGTCAGGCCATCTGCGCGGCAACGGTTTTGAAAATGTCACTGACCGCATCTATGAGGGCTTGAGGCACGAAACGCTGAACGAATCGGCACCACCCGGTGCCCTTGGTGCCATGGAAGATTTTACCGCCTGGGCCGATGCGGCTCTCCAAAGCGGTTAATAACCTCGTCGAACCGCCGATATTAATGCTTGGCGCGCACGGTTGCGTTTTGCTACCACAATGCCCAATGCGCAATGGCAATACGGGGGCAGCCAATGCTGGCCAATCTCTTCACGATCGACAATCTGACAACCTTCCTGGTTCTGACCGCACTGGAAACGGTTCTGGGGTTTGACAACCTTCTGTACATTTCCATAGAGGCAAAACAGGTCGACCCGGTACGGCAGGCATGGGTCAGACGCATGGGCATCATCCTGGCGATCGCGCTGCGCATCCTGTTGCTGTTTGTCGTCCTGCAACTCATCAACATGTTGCAGGCACCGTTCTTCGAGATGAACCATCCGTGGATATCTGGTGCCGTCAGCGGTCATGCGCTGATCGTCCTCGCAGGCGGGGTCTTTCTCATCTACACGGCTGTCAAGGAAATCTATCACATGATCGGCGTCGAGGATCTCGAGCACGAAGCTGATGGCCCGCCGCGCCGCACCGTGCGGGCGGCTCTTTTCTGGATCGTCGTGATGAACGTGGTCTTTTCCTTCGACACCGTCCTTTCGGCGGTAGCGCTGACCGACCACTTCATCGTCATGACAGCCGCAATCATCGTTTCAGGCGCGTTGATGATAGTCATGGCCGACACGGTCGCGGCATTCCTCCAGAAAAACCGCATGTACGAAGTTCTTGGCCTGTTCGTGCTGCTGCTGGTCGGGGTCATGCTGATGTCGGATGGTGGCCACATCGGCCATCTCATGTTCTTCGGCCACCCCATCGAACCGATGGCCAAATCCACATTCTACTTTGTCCTGGTTACGCTGGTCGCAGTCGAGATCGTGCAGGGGCGCTATCAAAAACGCATTCTTGCTGAAGCGGCAGAGGCCAAACGCATCAAATCGGAAAGTGCCCATGGCTGACGCACCACTCACGGGCTTCCGCGTACTGGAACTGGCGCGCGTGCTGGCCGGTCCCTGGGCCGGACAGATGTTCGCCGATCTGGGGGCGGATGTCATCAAGGTCGAAAACCCCGATGGCGGCGATGACACACGCCACTGGGGACCGCCTTTCCTGACCGGAGCCGATGGCGAGAACCTTGGTGCCGCCTACTTTCATGGCACCAACCGCGGCAAGCGGTCAGTAACATCGGACCTGAAAAGCGCCGAGGACCTCGAATTCGTCCACAAGCTGGCGGCCCATTCGGATGTGCTGATCGAGAATTTCAAGACAGGCGGACTTGAAAAATACGGGCTCGACTATGAAGCGCTCAGCAAGATCAACCCCAGGCTTGTCTATTGCTCGATTACCGGTTTCGGACATACCGGCCCCTATGCCCGCAACGCCGGCTACGATTTCATCATTCAGGGCATGTCCGGCTTCATGTCGATCACCGGCGAGCCGGACGGTCAGCCGATGAAGGCGGGAACCGCCATAGCCGACCTCTTTACCGGCATCTACGCCGTCGCGGCTATCCAGGCGGCCCTGATCAATGTCATGAAGACCGGAAACGGCCAGCATATCGACATGTCATTGCTCGACACCCAGGCAGCAATACTGGCGAATCAAAACATGAACTATCTGGCAACGGGTGAAAGTCCGCGCCGCATGGGCAACATCCACCCCAACATTTCACCCTATGAGGTCGTGCCCACCAGCGATGGCCATCTGATCCTGGCGGTCGGCAATGACGGTCAGTTTTCCCGGCTGTGCAAGATACTCGGCCTTGAGGACATGGTGGACGATCCGAAATTCGCCACCAACAAGGCGCGGGTCGGCAACCGCCACGAAGTGCACGAAAAGATCAGCGAAAGGACGCAAAAGCTTGAACGCAGCCAACTGTTGTCCCTTTGCGAAGCCAATGCAGTGCCGGTCGGACCGATAAACTCCATCGGCGAGATGTTTGACGATCCGCAGATCAAGGCCCGTGGCATGGAACTGGAGCTCGACGATGGCCATGGCGGCACCATCCCGGGTGTCGCATCACCGATGCGCATGTCGGAAACGCCCTTGCGCCAAGAACGTGCTTCGCCGCGCCTCGGCGAACACAATGACGAGGTTAGAGCCGAACTCGAGCGGCTGGAAAAATCCTAGGCTTGTATGTGTAATGTCTGCTGATAGATAGTCGTTGAACGGGCGCCTGAACGGCAATAGCCAAGCATCGGACGATCCATTTCGTCGAGCGCATCGACAAATTCCTGCACCTGCGCAAATCCGACGCCTTCGCGACCGACCGGGATATGGCGCATCTCGATACCCCTGGCCTTGGCTGCCGCCCCAATCTCGGCAAAGGTCGGCTGCCCGTCCACTTCGGCATCCGGACGATGGCAGACAATCGATTTGAAGCCCTGATCGACGATCGCACCTAGGTCATCGGCCGTAATCTGCCCGGCCACCGAATACTCGTCATTGATTTTGCGGATTTCCATGATTTATCCCTGCCGTACAAACGCGATTTGCACGCTTTATAGAGCAAGTATCGGAAAATGAGAACAACGGCATTATGAGCCGCTGGCTTCCTCGTTATGGTTTGCCCCAACCGCCGCCATTCGCCGTATCGATCAGAACTTCATCGCCGGGTTTCAGCGCTACGCCGCTGGCAAATGCCCGGTCTTCACGGGTGCCGTCCGGGTGTTGAACGGCAAAGCCGTTGGTGCCTCCATTTTCTCCCCCCTCAAGCCCCCAGACCGGCACGCGGTTGCGGCTGTAGCCCGCTGAAAGCAGTGCATTGCCGCGCATGCGGTAACACACTGAAAGGCCCTTTCCGCCACTGTGCTGTCCCTTCCCTTCATCGCTGTCCCGCAGCGACTTGTAGCCGACCTCAAGGCCGTATCGGGCTTCGGCGATTTCCACCGGACAATTGTATGTCTCGCCGTGGCTACAGGAATACATGGCGTCCAGCCCGTCGCGCTCCGCCGTGGCTCCCCAGCCGCCCATCTGCGGTTCGACCATCGTGTAGCGCCGCCCGGTATCGGGATGCTCGCCAGCAAGAACAGTGCCGCAGATCGACGCGAAACTGCCGGCCGGCAGGCGCTCCGGCATGGCACGTGCCAGGCACTGCCACAACATGTCGTAAAGCCTGATGCGGGTTTCGAAATAGTAGCCGTGTGGCGCGGTGCCCGTCGCGTGGAAAACCGTGCCGGGTTCGGTCAGCACCTCGAGCGCCCGGAACGATCCGGCATTGGCAAACAGCGTCGGATCCGTCAGCGCCTTGAAGATCATCTGAGCCGAGATCACCGCGCCGTCGCGGCTGGTGTTGTACGGCTCGTCGCGAACCTTTGGATTGCCGCGCAGATCGACGGTGAAACGATCCTTCGAAATGGTGATGGAGGCTCGCCAGAGCGCACCGTCATCCTGCTCTTCCTCGATGGAAAAGGTCCCTTCCGGAAGGGTCTTCAGCCCGGCAAGCCCGCGTCGCTGCCCCTCATTAAACAGTGCTGACAAGGCAGAACGGTAAGCTTTTTCGCCGTGAACCTGCACGAGATGCCCGATCCGCTTTTCGGCGATCCGGCTGGCCGCCACCTGCGCCCACAGATCTCCATTGGCGAATTCCGGCAGGCGCGAATTCGTGGCGATGATCTCGAATACAGGCCGCACCGCCTCGCCGTCCTCAAAAAGCTTGATCGCCGGCAGCCTGAGCCCTTCCTGAAATATTTCCGTGGCCTCGGTCGACATGGATCCGGCGACACGCCCGCCGACATCGTTCCAGTGGGCGATCGATGCGGTCCAGGCCAGCAGCGATCCGTCGACAAAGACCGGCAGCGCAATGACCACATCGTTGAGATGCGTGACACCGCCGTAATAGGGATCGTTGGTGATAAACATGTCCCCAGGGCGGATTGCGTCGGAACCGTGAATATCGATGATGCGCTGAACGGCCTTGTCGAGAACGCCGACGAAGGTCGGAATTCCGGCACCGGAACTCACCAGATTGCCGTCGCCGTCGGTGACCCCGGTTCCGACATCGAGCACTTCATAGATGATCGGGCTCATGGCTGTCTTGCGCAGCACCGCAAACATTTCGTCGGCGGCTGCGACAAGGCTCGCCTGGATCACGGATGCGGTAAACGGATCGATTTCTGCGGCATCATCCATCGGTTACACCTGCACAAAATGCGCATCGCGCGAGAGCCCGGACAGGATTTCCGGCCCGTCCTCCCGCAGGATTACAATGTCCTCGAGACGGATCCCGAAGCGGCCCGGCAGGTAAATGCCGGGTTCGATCGAAAACACCATGCCGGTATCAAGCACAACATCCGAGGTCGACGTGATGTAAGGCGGCTCGTGTCCCTCGACACCCATGCCGTGGCCGGTGCGATGGACAAAATATTCGCCGTAGCCCGCCTCTGTGATGACATTGCGGGCTGCAGCGTCGACTTTGCTGGCGCGAACGCCGGGACGCGCCGCCTGCATGGCCGCCCCGACTGCGGCTTCGACAATGGCGTGAACCTCCTGATAGCCTTCCGGCGGCTCGCCTACGACGATCATGCGCGTAATGTCGGAAGAAAACGTGCCCTTTCTGGCACCGATATCGACGACCAGCGCATCGCCGGGGCTGATCACGGTATCGCCGGTCTGATGATGCGGAAACGCGCCGTTTGCTCCGGCGCCAACGATGCGGAAAAGCGGCTTCGCGCCGTTCGATTCAAAGTTCTCAGATATGATGTCCGCCAGCTCGATTTCCGTCATTCCTGCACGAACTGCTGCAAAGGCTGCCTGCATTGCCTCATCGGCAAGACCGGCATTCATCTTCAGCGCCCGATATTCCTCTTCACCCTTGCGCATACGCAACGCCCCGAGCGTCGCGTCGGTAAAGCTGTGTTTGGAACCGGGCAAGGCATCGAGCACCAGAAGGGCAAAGTCCGCCCGCATCGCCTCATCGACCACGACGTTTTTTGCGTCCCGCGCCCCGACATCATCGAGCGCAGTCGCTAGAGCGGCATCAGGACCATCGGCATCGTCCCATGTGTGAAAGGCAATGTCTGTGTTCTGCCGCGATCCCTCGGCATTCAGCGCCGGCATCAGGAACGCTTCGCGCTGAGGCCCAACAAGCAACAGGCAGGGCCGCTCGTCCGGATGGGGATGGAATCCCAGAAGCCAGGTCATGTTAGCTCCCGGGCCGATCGCCAAAAGATCGGCCCCCTGTTGCGCCATGCGCGCGCGCAACGCCTGCAAACGCTCTCTAACCGCGTCGTCCATTGTGATCCTCTTTGACGTGTTTTTCGTTTGCTACGCGGCGCTGGCAGTGATCGTGTCGGGCGGAACAACAATACGGTTGCCGAAAGCAGGTCCCTCGTCAAAACCGCCGAACAATGCGATTTCGTCCTCCGGCGGCGCCTCGCACGACCATTTGCGGCTCGGGATCCAGCCGCACTGACGCTTCAGCAACGCTGCATATTCTGCACGCTTGAAGGCCGCGATGGACGGATCGATGACCGGAACGCCGAGTTCCTTCTCCAGCTTCTTGTAAAAGCCGATCTCCAGCGTGCAGCCGAGAATAACCGCCTCCGCATAGTCTTCGTTGACGGCGCGCCTGCCCGCCTCGATCAGCAGGCTGTTGGTCCTGTCATGATCCGTCTGGAAGTCATTGACCCCAAGTTCGACATGATAGAAGCCCGACAGCCTGTCACCCTGACCGTTGCGCCGCACGGTCGCTTCCATCTGATCGACCCATTTGCGCCGCCCGACGATGACACCAAAGCGGTTGGCGAGACTGGTCGCGATCTCGACGGATGCCACACAAGGAGCCGTCACGATCATCTCGCCGGAGATCTCGCGTGCGTCGTGCAGCGCCGTGTCGTAGAAACAGCCGATCGCCAGCGCATCGAAGCCTTCCCTCGCCGCCGCACGTGTCGCACGGATGATGCCGCGTGTGACCATCGCCTCATAGGAACGGAATTCGATGTGGGTGAAGGCACCGTCCTCAGGACGAAGCGAAGTGATATGGACTTCCGTATTGGGCAGCTTGTGCTCCGCTGTCATATCCGCGAAGACCTGATCGTAGTCGCTCTTGCCCGTCGGGCTGAGATACATGACTTTCATCGGTTTGTCGGCATACATGGGAAACTCCTCCCTGGTTGTGAATATTAGACTTTGACACCGTAGATTTCTTCGGCGCGTTCCGCCGAGATAAGCCCGTTCTTGATGTCCCTGCGCACCGCATCCGGATCGCGCTTTTTCGGGTCGCCAAGACCGGCGCCATTTCCGGTCACCACGCGGATCACATCGTCCCTTTTTGTCGTCAGGCCGGAAACGAACGAATAGCGCTGCGGCTCCCCGTCCTTGGGCCGGAACTCGACATAGTTCGGCGATCCCTCCAGACCGCCGTCGACGGACCAGGCCGGGAATTTCGAGCGGGTGTACCCGGCCGTCAGAAAGCCGTTATCGGCGCGCACGCGATAGTCCATGACGATACCGCGCCCGCCGGTATACTGGCCCTCCCCGCCCGGCTCCATGTTCAATGCCAGCTGGTCGACATAAAGCCCGTTGCGGGCCTCGTTGATTTCCGCCGGGCAATTGTAGGTCTCGCCGTGGAAGCCGCAGAAAACGGCGCTGTTTCCGTCGCTCTCGCGGCTGGCGCCCCAGCCGCCGAGCTGCGGCTCGATGATCGTGTACTGGCGGCCCGTGTCGGGATGGATGCCGCCGATGAACGTGCCGCAGACGGAGGCGAAATGCCCCGCCGCCAGCCGGTCCGGCATATGCGGCGCGAGGCACCGCCACATAAGGTCGTAAACCCTCAGCTCGATCTCGTAGTAAAAGCCGATCGGCGCCGGTTCCTTGGCATGGAAGACCGATCCTTCGCGGGTCAAAAGATTGATCGGGCGGAACGAGCCGCCATTCGCCGGCGAATAGGGGTCGGTCAGCGATTTGAAGATCATTTGCGCACAGACCATGACACCGTCGCGGCTGGTGTTGACCGGGTTGTTCGACTGGTCGGGATTGTCAAGCAGGTCGACTTTGAATTCATCATCGGAGATGGTGATCTTCACGTTGAAGATGCGCCCGTCATCCTGTTCTTCCGACAGCTCGAACGTTCCCTTGGGCAGTTCCGACAGCGCTGAACGGGAGACTTCCTCGCCAAAATCCATGAAGGAGGACATCGCGGTCTCGAACGTATCGGTACTGTATTTGGCGGCGATTTCACGCAGCCGCTTGTCACCGACCCGCACCGACGCGATGGCGGCCCACACATCGCCTTCGAGAACGTCCGGCATGCGCGAATTGACCTTGATAATCTCCATGACGGGACGGATTGGCTGCCCCTTGGAAATGATCTTGATCGCAGGCAGGCGCATGCCTTCCTGGAAGATTTCCGTTGCCTCGCCCGAAAGCGATCCAGGCGCCATGCCGCCGACATCGGAATTGTGGGCGATATTGGCGGTCCAGGCGATGATGTGACCATCGGCAAAGACCGGCATCGCAACGACAATGTCGTTCAGATGCGTGACGCCGCCGTGATAGGGATCGTTGGTGGCGAAGACATCACCGGGCTCGATATCGCCCGGTTTGTCGTATTTTTCGATGATCACCTGTACCGCCTTGTCGAGCACACCGATGAAGGCGGGAATGCCGGCTCCTGACGAGGCCAGCATGCCTTTTGCGTCCATGATGCCGGTGCCCATGTCGAGCACCTCGTAGATGATCGAGCTCATCGCCGTCTTGCGCATCGCCGCAAACATCTCGTCTGCGGTTGCCTGCAGCGAGTTCTGGATGATTTCAAGTGTAATCGGATCGTTGCTCATCGTGCTCTCCCTCACTCACCCAGTTCGATATGAACATTGCCATAGGCATCGACGCGAGCGCTGCTGCGCGGATTGACGACGATGGTCGTTCCCGGATCCTCGACAATGGCCGGGCCGGCAAATTCCATGCCGGGCTTCAACGACGGGCCGTCGTAAATGATGCTCTCATGTTCACCGTCGAGCGCATAGTCGACGACACGCGTTGCCTTTTGTGCAGCACCTGCATCAGCCTCACCGAAGGGTTGCGCTGCCATGGTCAGTTTGCCGACCTCGGCGGAGGCGACCAGATGGATGCCGACCATTTCAACAGGCGCATCCAGCCGGTAGGTGTATTCGCGTTCATAGGTTTCGTGAAACAGCGCCTCGATTTCGGCGAGCCGTGCATCACTGACCGCGCCATCCGGCAGCAGCACTTCGGTCGTGTGTTCCTGGTTCTGGTAGCGGAATTTGCCGAAGCGCAGGAACGACACTTTGGTGGGATCGATGCCTTCCGCTTCGAACTGTGCCCGCGCCTGGTCTTCGGTCTCCGCAAAGAGTGCCTCGATGCCCTTGGCAGCACCCTCTGCAAGGTCTGCTAGACGGGTCACGAAGAAGTCGCGCCTGAGATCCGACATCATCATGCCCCAGGCCGAAAAGACCGAAGCGCCGGCAGGCACCACGACCTTCTTGACGCCAAGCTCCGCGGCCAGCGCCACTGCATGCATGGCGCCGCCGCCACCAAAGGCAACCAGCGTGAAATCGCGTGGATCAAAGCCGCGATTGAGCGAAACGAGTTTCAACGCATTGACCATGTTGTTGTTGGCAATGCGCACGATGCCGCGGGCGGCTTCCTGTTCTGAAACCCCAAGCTTACCGGCAACCGAGCTGATGGCGCTATTGGCCGCATCCATATCTGCATCGATCTCGCCGCCGCAGAAATAGTTCTTGTTGATGCGTCTGAGATAAAGATTGGCATCGGTTGTCGTTGCCTCTTTGCCGCCCTTGCCGTACGCAGCAGGCCCCGGCAGCGCTCCCGCCGATTGCGGACCGACATGCAGTTTGCCGAAATCGTCAACCCAGGCGATTGAACCACCGCCATTGCCGATTTCCACGAGATCGACAACCGGAACCATGATCGGATAGCCGGCAGACGTGCGGTCCTTTTCGATCCAGTAATCGGTCATGATCTTGATCTGGCCGTTTTCGATTAGTGAGCATTTGGCCGTCGTACCGCCGATATCGAGCGCCAGAATATTCGGCTCGTCGATCAGCTTGCCCAGTTCGGCCGCACCCCAGAAGCCCGAGGCCGGTCCCGATTCCACCATGGTGATGGGAATGCGTGACACGGATTCGAGCGAATCCACCCCGCAATTGGACTGCATGATATAGGGGCTTCCATTGAATCCCCGGCTCGCAAGCCCGTCATTGAGGCGCGACAGATACCGCTCGGCAATCGGCTGGACATAGGCTGAAAGCACAGCCGTGTTTGTGCGCTCATATTCGCGCCACTCACGGGTGATCTGGTGCGACGAGACGGCGGAAACACCCGGCCACAGCTTTTCGATTTCGGCAAGCGTTGCCTGTTCGTGCGACGGGTTGGCATAGGAGTGGATGAAGCAGACGGCGACAGCTTCGACACCTTCCGCCTTGAAACCCTCGAGAATCCCCGGAAGACCCGAAAGGTCCAGCGGCGTCATCTCTTCGCCCCGATAGGTCATGCGGCCGGGCAGTTCCCGGCGCAGGTAACGCGGCACGAACGGTTCGGGTTTTTTGTAATGCAGATTGAAAAAATCCGGCCGGTTGCCGCGCGCAATCTCGAGAATGTCGCGGAACCCTTCTGTGGTGATAAGACCGACTTTGACGCCCTTGCGCTCGGTCAGCGCGTTGATGACGACGGTCGTGCCATGCGCCAGGAAGTTCACGTTGCCGGGATCGACATTGCCTTTTTCCAGGACATTGAGAACGCCCTGCTCGAAATCCGGCGGCGTCGTATCGGACTTGGCCGTGCGCACAGTCGATGCGCCGTTTTCATCGGTTTCGAAACACACCAGATCGGTAAAGGTTCCGCCGACATCCGTTGCGACACGTGTAGTTGAGCTCGCCATTACCGGCCTCCCTTGCTCAGTTTTTCCATGAGGAAGCAAATACTTCCCGGTAGTTTCAGAATCTCCGCCGCAGCCACTTTGTCCGGCGTATAAAAGCCGGCTTCGTGCAGGCAGTTGATCGTACCCAGAACCTCCCCGCCGACGACGACAGGAATATTGAGAACGGATTCGCAGCCAAGCGACTTGATCAGCGCGTGGTCATCAAAAACCCCGGCTATGGTGGCGATATCGTTGGCGATGAAATTGCGCTGCCCGTCCAGGACATGGTCGGACCAGCGATCGCTATCGACCGTCTTTGTGCCCGAGGTCGGATAAGCGTCCGGCATATTGCTGTAGCAGCGGCTCGCCAGACCCGTCTCCCGGTCGAAGGTCATAAGCGTGAATAGCTTTGCCCCGACATGCGTCATGGCAAGCGCCTCCAGCGCCCGGTAGGCGGCGTCCGCGTCGGCGGCCTTTACCACCGCCTCGCCGAACGACTGCATTGACTTGTCAGCCAGCACTGTTCTTCTCCATCACTTTTTTACGCAGGGCTTCCTCATCGTCGGTGATGATTGGAATGGCCCCGATCAGGCTGCGTGTATAGGCGTTTGCGGGCCGTTCGAAGATTTCCTCCGTGCCCGCCTGTTCCACCAGATTGCCGCGTTCGAAAACCGAGACGCGGTCGGCAATGTTGCGCACCACACCGAGATCGTGGGTGATGAACACATAGGTCAGGTTGCGCCGGTGCCTCAGCTCGTCGAGCAGTTGCAGAACCCGCGCCTGCACCAGAACATCAAGCGCCGATGTCGGCTCGTCCAGAACCAGGATTTCGGGCTCGCATGCCAGCGCACGGGCGATCGCTACGCGTTGTCGCTGGCCGCCCGAAAGCGCCGAGGGATATCGGTCAGCAAAATCGGCCGGCAAACCGACCTCTTCCAACAGTCCGCCGATCCTTGTCTTTCGTCCCTCACGGTCGCCAATGTCGTGAACATCAAGTGCCAGCCGCAGCGACGCACCGACGGTTCTGCGCGGATTAAGCGAGGAAAGCGGATTTTGCTGCACCAGTTGGATGGCGCGGCGCAGCGGCAGTGTCCGGCGCGCCGGCAGAAGGTCGCCGTCGAGAAACAGTTCACCGGTGCTGGGCGGGTAAATACCGAGCAGCATGTTGGCAAATGTCGTCTTGCCGGAACCGCTCTCACCGACAATGGCAAGGCATTCCCCGCGCGAGACGGTCAGGGAAACGGCATTGAGCGCCTTGACCTCGTGGGTTGCGGTCATGAACACCTTGGAAACATTGCGAGCTTCCAGAACCGGACGGATGTCTGCTGCAGCATCGTTCATGACGTCGCCTCCGCCTCGTGGTCGATCATCGGATCGAGATAGGCGTCGGTCGCCTCGGCTATGTCAGGAATGCCGCCGCCGGTAATGCGCGGAACCGCCGCCATCAAGGCCTTGGTGTAAGGATGACGCGGGCTGTGGAAGAGCTCGCTTGTGCGCCCGTGTTCGACCAGTCGACCCTTGTAGATCACATAAACCCGGTCGGCGAACTCGCGCACGACGCCAAGATTGTGTGAAATAAACAAAACGGACGTGCCCTTGCGTTCGACAAGGTCACGCATGAGGTGGAGCGTCTGCGCCTGCACGGTCACGTCAAGTGCGGTTCCCGGTTCGTCGGCAATCAGCAGCGACGGCTCGTTGGCAAGCGCCATGGCAATCATCACACGCTGGTTCATGCCGCCGGACAGCTGGAACGGATAGGACGCAAGTACCCGCTCCGGTTCCGGTATCGAGACATCTTCCAACAAGGCAATGGCCCGCGCTTCCGCTTGCTTCGCCGATATCTGCACATCGCCGCGTCGCAACACTTCCTGGAACTGCACGCCGATCGTATAGACCGGGTTGAGCGACGAGGTCGGGTCCTGGAAGATCATCGAGATTTTTGTCCCGCGCAGCCCCTGCCTGACACTCAGCGGCTGGGTCTCGAGATCGTCGCCTTCGAAACTGACCGAACCGGAAATGCGCGCCGTGCTGAATTCCTGCAGCAGGCCGAGGATGATGCGGGCGGTGACGGACTTGCCGGAACCGGATTCACCGACCAGCGCAACCTTTTCGCCGCGGCGGATGTTCAGCGAGATGCCGTGCAGCACTTCTATGAGGCCCGCATAACTCTTGAACCCAAGTTTCAGGTCGCGGATATCAAGCAGAAATTCACTCATTGATCGCTCCCCAGGACCTGCCGGAACGCGTCGCCCAGAAGATTGAATCCGAAGACCGCAATCAAAATGGCCAGCGACGGAAAGACCGTGAGCCACCAGGAATCCGGCAGGTAGTTGCCACCTTCGGCGACCATGGATCCGAGATCCGGCGTCGGCGCCTGTACCCCAAGGCCCAGAAACGACAGCGAAGACGCGATCAAAATGACGAAGCCGAGGTCCAGCGTCATCTTGGTGACGATGGACGGCACGCAGTTGGGCAATATTTCACGGAACATGACGTGAAGCCGCGACGCGCCGATGATTTCGGCGGCGAGCACGTAGCCTTCCTGCGCTTCCGACCGGGTTACATTGTAGACAAGCCTCGCATACCAGGGCCACCACATGGTCGTCACCGCCAGCATGCCGTTGGTCAGCGTCGGCTCCAGCAGCCCCATGACGGACATGGCCAGAACCAGCGGCGGAATGGACAGGAACACGTCCGTCAGCCGCATCAGGCAAAACTCGGTCCAGCCGCCGAGATAGCCCGCGGCAAGGCCGACGGTTACCCCGATGGGCACGGCGATCGCCAGCACCACCACGCCGAGGATCAATGATATACGGTAGGCGTATAAAATGCGCGAAAAGACATCCCGCCCGACCAGATCAGTGCCGAAAATATTGGGCCAGTGCGGCGGCTGGTTGAAGTTCGAAAAATCGACCACTGCGCCGCGATGCGATGGAAAGGGTGCGATGAAATCGGCAAAGACAGCCGAGAACACGACCGTTCCCACCAGAACCAGACCGATGACCGAAAGCGGATTTGACAGCAGTATGTAGAAGATGCGCCTCATGACCCGCCCCTTTCCGCAAGACGGATGCGCGGATTGATATAGGCAATCAGCAGATCGACGATAATGTTGACGATCAGGAAGGTGGCGGAAATGACCAGGACTGTGCCGACAATGGCGTTGAGGTCCTTGCGCAGGATCACCTGCACGCCGTAGCGCGACAGCCCCGGCCAGGCATAGACGGCCTCGACCAGGAACGCATTGCCCAGCATGGCCGCAAAATCCAGCCCGATGATCGTCAGGGACGGGATGAGCGAGGGGCGGAATGCATAACGGTTGGCGATGCGCCGCGCCGGAAAACCGAACGACTGCGCCATTTCGATATACGGCTTGTCATAGGTTTCGACCATGTTCGACCGCGTCAGCCGGGCCGCCTGGCCGATACCCGACAACGCCAGGGCAAATGCCGGCAGAATGATATGGTGCAGGGCACTGAAAAATGCCCTGAAATTGCCGTCGAGCAGAGAATCGACCAGCAGAAAACCGGTTATCCTCTGCGGCACGGGTAGCGTGTCGGATATCTGCCCGGCGATCGGAAACAACGGCAGGAAAAATGCAAAGAGCAGCATCAGAATAACCGCCCACACGAAGCTCGGTGCAGAAACGCCCAGTAGCGAAATCACCCTGATGATGTTGTCCGCCGCCTTGCCGCGAAACCTCGCCGACATGATGCCGAGCGGAATGCCGAGGCCAATCATGAACATACCTGCAACGATGACAAGTTCCAGCGTTGCCGGCAGAAACTGTGCGATGTCGGTTGTCACAGGCCGGTTGGTATAGAGCGAGACGCCAAGATCGCCCTTGGCAAAATCCCGGACGAAATAGCCGTACTGAATGTAGATCGGTTCATCGAGATGCAGTTTATCGCGCAGCTTTTCCACCTGCTCCGTGGTCGCATTCGGACCAAGCGCGATGCGGGCCGGATCACCCGGAATGACACGGGCAATGGTGAATATCAGCATCGAAACGCCGATCAATACGATGACCGAAATCGACAGCCGCTTCACAAGAAGGCGGACTACGGGTGACATGGCAATTCAGCAGTTCAATTGGAGCGCAGTGTGAAAGGCACACCGTTGCTCGTGTTCTTCAAAAAACGGGCCGGCGCCAAGGTAACCGGCCCGAAGCGCAGGGCTAGTTGTCCTGCATTTCCATCAGACGGAATGTGAAACCCATTCCGTCCAGGCCAAAGGCTTTCGACGGATCGGAAAGCGCCGGAACCTTGACCCGGTTGCTGGCTGCGAAGACCGACTGGCGGTCATAGCCGTAGATGGAAGGTGCGATTGCCATCAACCGGTTGTTGAGCTCGTGATAGGCCTTTGACCGGGCTGCTTCGTCCGAGTTCACACGGCCTTCTTCAAGCAACTTGTCGACATCGGCATCATTGAGATGTTCAGGAGACTGCCAGGTACCGGCTGCCTTTGAATCATACATGCCGTAGAGCAGCGTGTCGGGATCTCCCGTCACCGCATTGACGAAAAGCTGCGAGATATGCGGCGTGTTTTCGGCCTTGGAGACCTGTTCCGCAAACAGCGCCCACGGCATTTTCTTGATTTCCGACTGAATACCCAGTTCGGCGAAATTGGCCTGCATCAAAAGAGCGAAACGTTCTTCGAGCGGCACCTCGGCAATCCAGGAAATCTCGATGTTCTGATCGCCCACATTGTAGCGGCAGGCATCCATGTGCTTTTTCGCTTCGTCGAGATTGCGCGAAAGTTCGTTGGACGGCGGATTTGCGCCGAGCATACCCACCGGGATAGCACCTGTTGCCGGGCTGCCCTGCGAGATCTCGTCGGTGACCGCGATCATCTTGATCGCCGCCGAATAATCGAAGGCCTTGGCGAGTGCCAGGCGGCATTCTGGATCATCCAGCGGTGCCTTGGTGGTATTCATCTTGACGTAGAAGCCACCCGTTCCCGATTCCGTCAGCAACTGTGCACCATCCTGCGAAAGCGCCTTCAGAACTTCCGGCGGTAGCCATTGCGAGGAGATGTCGTGCTCGCCCTGCGCAATCAGTGTGCGCACCGTTGCCGGCTCGAGACCGTAACGCAGACGCACCGTATCGGGTGCTGCATCGGGAACACCGAGGAAATAGTCGGCACTCTTGGCCATCACCGTTTCCTGCTGCGGATTATGGGCGGTTACCTTGTAGGCGCCCGATCCCGCTCCATTGGCTGACAGGAACGCCTGCCCCCAATCCTTCATATCGCCATCACCGTCGCCGAGATTTTCCATGACGAGTTTCTTGTCGACGATCGGCAGGCGCAGCATGGACGCGACAAATGGCGCATAAGGTTCTTTAAGAACGAATGTCACGGTGTTTTCATCGGCCGCTTCCGCTCTGTCCACATTGGCAAAGAGATAGGAAAGTCCGGCACCGAGCGCCTTCATCCGGTCCAGCGAGAAAACGACATCTTCGGCGGTGAGCGGATTTCCGCTCTGGAACTTTACGTCCTTGCGCAACTTGAATGTGTGGCTGTTGCCGTCCGCCGACCAGCTTTCGGCAAGATGCGGAACAAGACCCGGTGCGCCCTGTGCCGGCACGACAAGCGTGTCGTAGACGTTGAACATCAGGATCGAGTCCGCATAGTCGGACGCCTTGGCGGGATCGAGTTCGCCGACCGCTACCTCGTCCAGGCGCAGTACGGTTTCAGCAAATGCCGGTCCCGTCGGCATGAGTGCAAGCGTACTTGCGCTCAGGAGCGCAGCAGCTGCTGTTTTTGCTAGGACATTCATGTTTGTTCCTCCCTGCAGAGTTTGATTTCGTGTGTCTGTGCGGGCGGTCAATCCGCCTTCTGTTTCTTGCCTTTATGGAATGGCGTTGCCGGCTCTTCGCAGAAAACGTCCATGGTTCCGGCCCACAAGATGGTGGCCGGTGAATCGGAATGGTTCCAGGTCGAGTGAATCCGGGTCGAGGGAAAGTGCATGGAATCGCCGGGGCCGAGTATTGTCCGCTCTCCGTCGAGTTCAAAGGTAATCGTGCCCTCGATCACATACATCATCTCTTCACCTTCATGGGCGATCGGCTCGCTGCGATGGCCGGGCGGTTCATGGATGATGACGCTGCGTAAAATGTGCCCCGGAAAGGATGACGATATCCGCTCATAGGTCACCGAACTTTCGCTGACGGCAAACACCGGACGCTCCGATTGTCTGGTCTGGACCTCGTCCTCATCGGGTTGTGGCTGGCTGGTAAGGAAGTCGCCGACATTAACGTCAAGCACACGCGACACCGAGACGAGAGACGACAGTGAAGGAACAGTGATCCCGCGCTCGATCTGGGAAATGAACCCGACGGAAAGACCAGCCGCGTCCGCGACCGCTTTCAGGGTCAGGCCACGCTCCCGGCGGCGTTCACGCAAACGCGTGGCAAGCTGCCCGTGATCTTCGGTGTCCCTGGATTTCGCCGTCTGCTGTCCGCTCAATCCAACCTCCCTTTTTTAGTATTGCTAAAACGATGACTCTCAAACGTTTCAGAGTCAAGGTTTTTTTAGCGTGGCTAAAATCGGAATGCTTTAAGAGCTTCGCAGGCTCAGTTAAAACCTGTCGGTATATCTCTGATATTTTTATGATTTTTGGATAATTGCCGAGCGAGTAAGGTCCGGCGGTTTGTCGGCGCGCAAAACCGGAACCGACGTTCAGCGTTTCAGTTTTTCAACTGCTTTGTCTTGAAATACAGCACATGATCAAGGGCCGGATCGGGTCAGAGTCCGCTGAACGGCATCCTTCCAGCCGGCCAGATCGGCGCTGCGACTGGCAACATCTATGTTCGGTTCAAACCGTCTGTCGCGTGCCCAATTTCCGGCAAATGTTTCCATATCGGGCCAGACGCCCGCCCGGTGACCGGCAAGCCAAGCTGCTCCCAATGCCGTGGTCTCGAGTATTGTCGGCCTGTCGACCGGCGCACCCAAAATGTCGGCAAGACGCTGCATGGTCCAGTCCGAGGCAACCATGCCGCCATCGACGCGCAAAACAGTTTCCGCCTTGCTGCCCTGCCAGTCGCCACGCTTGGCAATCAAAAGGTCATGTGTCTGGTAACAGACGGCATCAAGCGTCGCCTTTGCGATCTCTGCCGGACCTGTGCTGCGCGTGAGCCCGAACATCGCACCGCGTGCTTCGGCGTCCCAGTAGGGCGCACCCAGTCCCACAAACGCCGGAACAAGATAGACGTGTTGCTCCGGATCGGCCGCCGCGGCCAGTTCGCCGGTCTGTTCCGCCGATTCGATTATCCCCAGCCCGTCGCGCAGCCATTGCACACCGGCGCCGGCGACAAAAATCGAGCCTTCGAGTGCATAGGTGGTCTTGCCGTCCAGCCTGTAGGCGATGGTCGACAACAGCCGGTTTGTGGAGTGGACGAGTTCGCTCCCCGTATTGAGCAGCGAAAAACATCCCGTTCCATAGGTGACTTTCATCATCCCGGCGTCAAAGCAGGCATTGCCGATGGTCGCCGCCTGCTGGTCGCCGGCGACCCCGAGTATAGGTGTCCCGGCAAGCGCATGGTCTTGCGTGACCTCACCGAAATCATCGGCACTGTCGAGCACCTGCGGAAGCATGGAAGCCGGGACCTGAAGGATCGTCAGCAGGTCTTCATCCCAGCAATTGTCCGCAATGTTGTACATCAGTGTTCGCGATGCATTGGTCGCGTCGGTGACGTGTCTCTTCCCACCGGTCAACCGCCAGATGAGGAAACTGTCGACTGTGCCGAAACACAATTCGCCGCGCTCAGCCTTCCCGCGTGCGCCATCGACATTGTCGAGCAGCCATCTGATTTTTGTTCCGGAAAAATACGGGTCGAGCAGCAATCCGGTTTTTTTGGTGAACAGAGGCTCAAGGCCGTCCTCTTTCAGGCTGCTGCACAAATCGACCGTGCGGCGGTCCTGCCATACAATCGCATTGAAGATCGCTTCGCCGCTCTCGCGGTCCCAGACAACAACCGTTTCGCGCTGGTTGGTGATCCCGATGGTGGCGATATCGGCGGCTGCCAATCCGGCTTTTTGCAGCGCCTGATCGATGGACCATTCAACCGTCGCCCAGATTTCCTCCGGATCATGCTCGACCCAGCCCGATTGCGGAAAATGCTGCGCAAATTCTTTCTGGCCCACGGCGACGATCGACTGATCCTGACCGAATATGATTGCCCGGCTCGACGTCGTCCCCTGGTCTATGGCCAGAACATATTTCGCCATCACTGTTCTCCTCACCGATCGTCAAAGCGCCAGGATCATTTGTTCCTGCTCGCCGACAATTCAATATCACAAATGAAGCAGCGTCAGACCGTCATCCGGCCTTCAACCTGTCTGTCTCGGGCACGTCAAGATACGACGCCAGATCCACTACCTGTGCTTCCGACAATGTAAGCCCGCGCTTGGTCCGCCGCCATAAAATATCGTCAGCGGTCTTTGCCCACTCATGTGCCACAAGATAGTCGACTTCTGCCGCATAGAGATCGCCGCCAAAACACCGCCCCAGCCCTTCGTAATCGCGTGCTGTGCCAAGAATCTCAAATGCGATGGTTCCGTAAAGTCGCACGAGACGGAAAGCATGTTCGTCGGAAAGGAATGGATAGTCGCCCTTCAATTTGGCGAGTTGACTGTCAAATTCCGTTGCCCCGAAATCACCGCCGGGCAGATGCGATTGCCCTGTCCAGCTGTCATCGCGTTTGCCCAGACGGCCTTCGACTTTTTCCAGTACCGCCTCGGACAACCGCCTGTATGTGGTGATCTTGCCACCGAAGATGTTGATCAACAGCCCTTCGTTTTCATCGCCTTCGCCGACAAGCACGTAATCGCGCGTCGCTTCCTGGGCAGCGGATGCACCGTCGTCATAGAGAGGCCGGACACCGCTGTAGGTCCACACGACATCGTCGCGTTTGACCGGTTCAGTAAAATACTCCGACGCCGCATCGCACAGGTAACCGATTTCCTTTTCGGTAATATCCGCACGGTCCGGATTGCCCTTAAAATCGTGATCGGTTGTTCCGATCAGCGTGAAGTCACTCTCGTAAGGTATGGCAAAGATGATGCGCTCATCCTGGTTCTGAAAAAAATAGGCTCTGGGATCGGAAAACTTCTTGCGGACAACGATGTGACTGCCCTGCACCAGCCTGACGTTCCTGGCCTTTTTCGAAATGGCAGCCGTCCGCAACACTTCATCCACCCAGGGGCCCGCCGCATTAATCAGCACACGCGCGCGGATCATCTCGGTCTTTCCTTTCGTAAGGTCTTCAACATCCACATGCCAGATCCCATCTGCTCTTTGCACATGCGACACCTTTGTACGCGTGCGGATAACAGCACCGCGATCGGCCGCATCGCGGGCGTTGAGAACGACGAGACGTGCATCGTTGACCCAGCAATCGGAATATTCAAATCCCTTTGAAAATACAGGCTTCAACGGCTCGCCGGCCGGATCGGTGTTCATATCCAGGACCCGGGTGGGCGGCAGCAGTTTGCGTCCGCCCAGATTGTCGTACAAAAACAGCCCCAGCCTCAGCAGCCATGCCGGCCGAAGACCCTTGTGATGCGGCAAGACAAATCGCATTGGCCAGATAATATGAGGGGCTATGCGCCATAGAACTTCCCGCTCCATGAGCGCCTCGCGCACCAGCCGGAACTCGTAATGTTCGAGATAGCGCAATCCGCCATGAATGAGCTTTGTCGAGCTTGAGGACGTGCCGCTGGCAAGGTCATCCATTTCGGCCAGGCAGACCGAATACCCTCTGCCTGCCGCGTCTCGGGCTATGCCGCAGCCGTTGATGCCGCCGCCGATAACAAAAATGTCGTATGTTTCATAGTCGCTCATTGGTGCCCCAAGACAGCTGAAGGACGTCATTCCTCCCTGGTAAACGCGCCCCCTAAATTCGAAATATTACGAACAAATTCGAAAGTCAAATGAAAGTACAGTGAATTCTGTTGTAATGAGTGTGCCCGTTGTGTTGAGCGTCCGCCGCGGCTGCAGGGTGGCTCCGGACAGCCACGACGGCTACGGTGTCATGATTGTGTTTTCGCGTGATTTGGGCAAAGCCGCACCGCAATGCTAATCCACAAATGAAAACAGAGTGATCGATCCCATGAGCGCACCCGCCACCGAAACAGCACGACCAGTTCAGGGCAGCGGACTGGTGATATCTTTGGTGGCCGGTTGCTTGCTTCTGGCGCTGGCCTATCAGGCGGGCGCGACAAAATTATTGCTGGCGGCGGCAATCGGTATATTTGCAGGCGTCGCTCTTTATCACGCATCATTCGGTTTTACATCGGCATGGCGCCGCTTCCTGTTTGAGCGGCGGGGCGCCGGTCTGCGGGCGCAAATCATGTTGATCCTCCTCACCTGCGCTATCAGTTTTCCGCTGATCGCATCGGGAGGTATTTTTGGCAGGCCGGTCTCGGGATCGGTCGCGCCATTTGGCTACGCGGCGGCGCTGGGCGCATTTCTCTTCGGCGTGGGCATGCAATTCGGCGGCAGTTGTGCATCCGGTACATTGTTCACGGCAGGCGGCGGCAACACACGAATGCTCGCAACCCTTTCAGGCTTCATTGCCGGCTCCGTGATTGCTACAGCCCATCTTCCCTACTGGTGGTCCCTGCCGGCCCTGCCTTCCTTTTCGCTGGTGGATTCCTATGGTGCGTTCGCAGCCTTTGGTATCACGGCCATCGGGCTCGGCGGCCTTTTTCTCTACAGCCGCCAGAGAGAGATCAACCATTTCGGCGAGTTGGAAAAATCGCCTGACCGGGTCGATCTGATCCGAGGACCCTGGCCGAAATCCTGGGGGTGTGTTGCGCTCGCAATCGTTAGCATCGCAACGCTGCTTGTCCTCTCAAGGCCCTGGGGCATCACCTCGGCTTTTATGCTCTGGGGCGCCAAGCTGGCTGAGGGCAGCGGGTTTTCCTTGGATGCCTGGCCCTATTGGCAAAGCCGCCAGGCCTGGCTCAACCGGTCGGTCTTTGCCGACAGCACTTCGCTAATGAATTTCGGCATCATCGTCGGCGCATTCACCGCTGCATCCCTCGCCGGACGGTTTGCGCCGACGATACGCATCCCGATCCGCGAACTGTTGATCGCGCTGTGCGGGGGACTACTGATGGGATATGGGGCGCGGCTCGCCTACGGATGCAATATCGGCGCCTATCTCGGCGGTGTCATTTCAGGCAGCCTGCATGGCTGGGGCTGGCTTTTGTTCGGCTTCATCGGAAGTTGGTTCGGCGGTCTTGCGCTATTGAAAGTTCCTTCGACACAGCCCGATTTATGATTGCTCCGCGATGATTGGCCGGCGCGGTCGTCCAACAATTCCGTCTTCATGGGGCCTGTGCATTCTTTTTCGTTGCCACCTGCCAGATCACCGTGCCTCCTGCCACTATTGAAACTTGAACAACCGAACACTTTGGGGCAAAAGGATCGCTGATGGGACGTGCCGGAGTTCCGGGATACGCGGAACCGACCGCATGGATTTTCCGACGGAACAATGCAAGGTGACCAATGATCGTACCAGTTATCGTAAGCGGCGGCGTCGGCTCGCGTCTTTGGCCAGCATCGCGCCAGTCGCACCCGAAGCCATTCCTGTCCGTTGAAAACGGCAAAAGCCTGCTGCTCAACACCTATGTGAGAGCGGCCTCGCTCGACGACATATCGGACATCGTCACCATCACAGCACTTGAATCGTCGTTCAAAACCATTGCGGAATATGAGTTCTACGACAGCGCACACATCACCAACCATCTTCTCCTGGAACCGATACCCCGCGATACGGCCGCCGCCACCGCTGCCGCCACGAGCTACATCGCAAAGGCATTTGGCCCTGACGCCATCATTCTGTTTCTGGCGGCAGACCATATGATTCGCGACACGGATGAGTTCCGCAATTCAGTTGCAACAGCCGTTGAAAGAGCCGGCAAAGACCGGATCGTGACCTTTGGCATCCAGCCCGGCGGCCCGGAAACCGGATACGGTTATATCGAGGTCGACGGTGAACGCGCGGTGCAATTCATTGAAAAACCGGACCGCGAAACGGCACAGCACTACTGTGATTCCGGCGATTATCTGTGGAATTCAGGCATGTTCTGCTTCAAAGCGGGCGCCATGCTCGAAGCCATGGAAAAACACTGCCCTCAAATTCTGGAAGCCAGCCGCAAGGCGGTCGAAAACGGCAACCGGAGGGCTGTCGACCGGCTCCTGCTGGAAACCGAGCTGGATGAGCAGGCATTTGCCGAGGCACCCAAGATTTCGATCGACTATGCGATCATGGAAAAGGTTGAAAACCTCTCCGTTGTCCGCGCCGATATCGGCTGGAGTGATGTCGGTACCTGGTCGTCGCTTTCGGACAGCTACTCTTCGGACGCTGACGGAAACACAGCCATAGGTGACACTGCACTTGTCAATTCGAAGAACTGTTTCGTGAGCACCGAAGGCCGGCTTGTCGGTGTGGTCGGCATGCAGAACATTGCCGTCGTCGACACGCGCGATGCGACGCTGATCGTCGACAAGGACAAATCCCAAGACGTCAAGAAACTGTTTGAAAAACTCAGCAGCGATGGCCACGAGGCGCATGCGAGTTTCCCCACCGGCTACCGGCCCTGGGGTTCCTACACAATTCTTGATGAGGGCACCGGCTACAAGGTCAAGCGTATCGAGGTGAAGCCCGGTGGCTGCCTCAGCCTGCAGTCGCACAAGCACCGTTCCGAGCACTGGACCGTCGTTCAGGGGGTTGCCCACGTGGTCAATGGCGACGATCAGCTTGTCCTGCAAGCCAATGAGTCCACCTATATCGAATGCGGAAACGTTCATCGCATGGAAAACCGCGGGCAGGAACCGATGACGTTGATCGAAGTCCAGACCGGATCCTACCTGGGAGAAGACGACATCGTCAGATACGAGGATATCTACGGGCGTTCATAGGAATTCAAAAAATCCGTGTAGGCTAATGCGATCCCGTCCCTCAAACCGGTCTGCGCCACCCATCCCCGCTCCCGCATCCGGCTGACGTCGAGCAGCTTGCGCGGCGTTCCGTCGGGTTTTGTGGCATCGAAGACGATTTCGCCGTCGAAGCCGACGACATCCATGACGGTTTCAGCCAGTTCCCGGATGGTGATATCGAAACCGGTGCCGACATTGTAGAGACCGCTTTCGACACCGGATTCCATCAGGAAGACACAGGCATCGGCCATGTCGTCGACATAAAGGAACTCGCGCATCGGCCTGCCGCTGCCCCACACAACAAGTTGCCCGTCGCCGCGTGACTTGGCTTCATGCGCCTTGCGGATCAGCGCCGGCAATACATGGCTGCTGTTCAGATCATAATTATCGTTCGGTCCGAAAAGGTTGGTGGGCATGGCGCTGACATAACGTGTCCCGAACTGCGCATTGTAGCTGTCACACAGTTTGATGCCGGCAATCTTGGCAATGGCATAGGGTTCGTTTGTCGGCTCCAGCGGACCGGTCAGCAGATAATCTTCCTTGATCGGCTGGGAACAATCGCGCGGATAGATGCAGCTTGAGCCGAGGAAGAGCAGCCGGTCGATGCCGGCAAGATGCGCGCCGTGAATGATATTGCCCTGAATTGCAAGGTTCTCATAGATGAACTCGCCGCGCGCCGTGTTGTTTGCATGAATGCCGCCGACTTTTGCAGCGGCAAGATAGATATAGTGCGGCTTTTCCTCAGCCAGGAACGCAAACACATCGGCCTGTTTGGTCAGATCGAGCTCGGCACGGGACCGCAACACCAGGTTTTCATACCCGGCAGCTGACAGCTGCCGCACGATGGCTGATCCCACCATGCCTTTATGGCCTGCAATGAATATTTTTGCGCTTTTGTCCATCCTTCCTACTCGTGGTAATTGTAGGCTGAAAACCCGTGGTTTTTGACCAGCTCATCACGTTCTGCCGATTTGAAATCCTCCCGCATCATCTCCGCGACCAACTGCTTGAAATCGGTTCCAGGCACCCAGCCAAGCTTTTCCCGCGCCTTTGTTGCGTCGCCGAGCAGCGTTTCCACCTCCGCCGGCCGGAAATATCGTGGATCAACAGCGACAATGCACCTGCCGTCTGCGTCGTAACCCTTTTCGTCGACACCCTCGCCTTCCCAGCGGACCTTGATTCCCACCTCTTCGGTCGCCGCGTTGACAAAATCGCGCACGCTGTACTGCACACCGGTGGCGATGACAAAATCCTCCGGCTTTTGCTGTTGCAGCATCAGCCACATCATCTCAACATAATCGCGCGCATGCCCCCAATCGCGTTTTGCCTCGAGATTACCGAGATGGAGGCAGTCCTGAAGTCCAAGCTTTATGCGCGCTATCGCACGGGTGATTTTTCGGGTGACAAATGTCTCGCCGCGCATCGGGCTTTCATGATTGAATAAAATACCGTTGCAGGCATACATGTCATAGGCTTCACGATAATTGACCGTGATCCAGTAGGCGTAAAGCTTGGCGACCGCATAGGGAGACCGCGGATAAAACGGCGTCGTCTCCGACTGCGGGGTCTCCCGTACAAGCCCGTAAAGCTCCGATGTCGAAGCCTGATAAAAGCGGGTCTTTTTCTCGAGACCGAGAATCCGGATTGCTTCCAGAACCCGCAAAGCGCCCAGCGCATCGGAATTGGCCGTATATTCCGGCTCTTCGAACGACACGGCCACATGCGATTGCGCCGCCAGGTTATAGATTTCGTCCGGTTGCACCTGCTGCACCGTGCGCACCAGGCTGGAAGAGTCGGTAAGATCGCCATAGTGCAATATCAGCTTCGGATCTTTTTCGTGGGGGTCCTGATAAAGATGATCGATGCGGTCGGTATTAAACAACGATGAGCGGCGCTTGATGCCATGAACGACATATCCCTTGCCCAGCAGGAACTCCGCCAGATAGGCACCGTCCTGTCCGGTTATTCCGGTTATCAGCGCAATTTTGCTCATTTTCGCTTCCCGCTGTCAGTTTTCTGAAAGTCTTCGTCTTCGCGCTTTTCCTAGCAATCCGTTCCGACAATTGAAAGCCAATTCATCCGATCCGCAGCGCATGTGGCGCGGTTTTTTGACATCTACTACATATTTGTCGCAAAAAACATTTAGCAATCTCAACAGCGCTGTTTACAACATATTCCAATTGTGATGTGTAAGAAAATACAGATATTCGCATTTTGCGACGGAGGCAATTTTGGACATTCTTCCTGACTTCGCGTTGGAAAACCGGCCGGATAACAAAGGTGATCTCCAGCCCTGGACGATTGAGCTGCTCCATGAAGCGCTTGATGGGGATGGCACCTCCACGACCAAGCGCACGGTCGAACGAAGCGTCCTTTCTCAGAGCCTTCTGCCTCCGGCACTATCATTGGACGAATTGGCCGACGAACTTGGCCGGCCGGTCAAAAAATACGCCAGTGAACAACTTGCCCGCATCGCGCGGCACGAGCGAACCGTATCGTTGTTCGTGCAGCTGCATACGACACCATCAGGCAAAACGCTGATCGCCGCCAATGATGGCCGCAATGCCAGACGCTGGGTGTTTGTGGGGTCGGCAGACCCTGATGACGGCGATCTTCTGGCCGCATTGCGAACGCTCTGCGGTGAAACGGCCAACAGGACATTGTTATGGCCTCACGGTGATCTGTGCCGCCGGTTCCGCAAAATGGCGGATTCCGATCAGATGATCACTCCTGATCTCGCGACCGCGTTCGCGGCGTATCAGCCCGCCTACGAAGCGCCGGTCGGCAAGCATGATTCGACAACCGTCCGATCACCGGCACAGGGTTTGTCGCATCTCGACCGCTTGGAAGCCGAGTGCATTCATATCATGCGCGAAGTGGCGGCTACGGCCGACAATCCAGTCATGCTTTATTCAGTCGGCAAGGACAGTTCCGTCATGCTGCACCTTGCCATAAAGGCCTTTTATCCGGCTCCTCCGCCGTTTCCGCTTCTGCATGTCGATACCGGCTGGAAATTCCAGGAGATGTACCAGTTCCGCGATCGCATGGCGGTCGAAGCCGGTATGAAGCTGATCACGCATCTGAACCCGGACGGTGTTGCGAAAAATATCAATCCCATCGATCATGGCAGTTCGGTTCACACCGACATCATGAAGACCCAGGGCTTGAAACAGGCGCTCAATGAGGGCAAATACGACGTTGCCTTTGGCGGCGCCCGACGCGACGAGGAAAAGAGCCGCGCCAAGGAACGCATATTTTCGTTCCGCTCCGAAACGCATCGCTGGGATCCCAAGAACCAGCGACCGGAACTTTGGAGCCTCTACAACACGGCCATCAAGAAGGGCGAGAGCATCCGTGCCTTTCCCATCTCCAACTGGACCGAGCTTGATGTGTGGCAATATATCCACCGCGAACAGATCCCTATCGTTCCTCTTTACTTTGCCGCCATTCGTCCGTTCGTTCAGCGCGACGGCATGCTGATCATGCTTGACGACGACCGGCTTCAGCCACTTGAAGGTGAAGAGATCCATTTCAGCAAAATCCGCTTCCGCACCTTGGGTTGTTATCCGCTGACCGGCGGTTTCGAATCCGATGCCGACGACCTCGATTCCGTCATCCTGGAACTGCTGCAGGCACGCAACAGCGAGAGGCAGGGCCGAGCAATCGATTCCGATGCCTCCGCCTCGATGGAAAAAAAGAAGCAGGAAGGGTATTTCTGATGACGGTTCAGCAGCAGATCGACGCCTATCTGGGCGAACAGGCAGGACTGGAGACCCTTCGCTTCATAACATGCGGCAGCGTCGATGACGGCAAATCAACCCTTATCGGTCGCATGCTGTATGAATCGCAGATGATCCTCGATGACCAGTTGTCCGAGCTTGAGCGCATGTCTTCGAAAATCGGCACGCAGGGCGAAGACATAGACTTCGCGTTGCTGGTTGACGGCCTGAGCGCCGAGCGCGAACAGGGCATCACCATCGATGTTGCCTACCGTTATTTCGCCACCGACCAGCGCAAATTCATCGTTGCCGACACGCCTGGCCACGAGCAATATACCCGCAACATGGTGACGGGTGCCTCAACCGCGGACGTCGCGGTTATTCTGGTCGATGCCCGCAAGGGCATTCTCGAACAGACCCGCCGGCATTCCTTTATTGCTTCAATGCTCGGCATTCGCCACGTGGTACTCGCGGTCAACAAAATGGACCTGATCGATTTTGACCGTGCCGTATATGAAGACATTGTCGATGCCTATGGGCAATTGTCCGATCAGCTTTCATTTACTTCGGTGACGCCAATTCCACTGTCGGCCAAATGCGGAGACAATGTTGTCAACCGGTCTACGCGCACCAGCTGGTATCAGGGCCCTACCCTTTTGGGGTTCCTCGGCGCTGTCGATACGCGGAAAGCCCTGATCAACCACGGGTTCCGCATGCCCGTGCAGTGGGTCAATCGGCCCAATCTCGATTTTCGCGGTTATGCGGGTACGGTTCTCGCGGGTGCGATCGCACCGGGTGATGAACTGCGCATCCTGCCGTCCGGAGAGACTGCACTCGTGGACAGGATCATTCTTGGCGACACGGACCTGGAAACAGCGCAAGCCGACCAGGCCGTCACGCTTACACTCGACCGGGAGGTCGATATTTCACGCGGCGATGTGCTGGTCGCCGCAAAAGATCCTTGTGAAACCTCCGATCAGTTCGAGGCCAGGCTTGTCTGGATGGCCAAAGACAGCGGCTTCCACGGCCGTTCCTACTGGCTGAAGATGGGTGCGGTGACGGTCAACGCGACACTCTCGGAAATACGCCACACTTACAACATTAACACATTCGAAGAAATCGCTGGACGTTCGCTGGAACTCAACGACATCTCGGTCGTCAAGCTTTCAGTCGACAGGCCAATAGCATTCGAGACGTTCGAAGAATGCCCGCCGATGGGGTCATTTGTGCTGATCGACCGTCAGACCCATCAGACCGTAGCAGCGGGCATGATCGAATTTGCACTTCGTCGCGCCAGCAATGTGCATCGGCAGGCAGTGACGGTTAACAAAAAGGCACGAGCCAAACTCAACGGCCATGCTGGCCGGGTGCTGTGGTTCACGGGTCTCAGCGGCTCGGGCAAATCGACAATCGCCAATTTGCTTGAACGCAAGCTGCACAAGCAGGGCTTCTGCACCTACATTCTCGACGGCGACAATGTGCGCCTTGGTCTCAACCGAGATCTCGGTTTCACCGACGCCGACCGGGTGGAGAACATCCGCCGTATCTCCGAAGTCGCTAAGCTGATGGTTGATGCCGGTCTTGTCGTCATGACCGCCTTCATTTCACCCTTTCGCGCTGAACGCCGGGTGGCCCGCGAGATGTTTGCCAAGAACGAGTTCATCGAGATCTTTGTCGATACGCCGCTGGAGGTTGCCGAACAACGCGACCCCAAGGGGCTCTACCGAAAGGCGCGACAGGGTGAACTGCCGAACTTTACCGGCATCGACAGCCCGTACGAAGAACCTGAAAATCCCGAGTTTCGATTGGAGTCGGCAGACAGCACCCCCGATCGCCTTGCCGAAGGCTTGTTGAGGGAGTTGAACCTGCAGATTGACGAATGAACGGCCACGGTCTCGGAAACTTGTGGTAGGCCGGTTGGTTGGCTAGCATGAACAGCACGGGATCTTCCTGGTTTGCGAACCGCAGTCCCAACACATAGCGGTCACCAATGCAGGTCAGGCAAAATGACAAAACCATCTATCGACTTCTGGTTTTCAGTAGGCAGCACCTACGCTTATCTCTCCATCATGCGCCTGAAGGATGTTGAACGGGAAATCGGTGTTCAGTTCGAATGGCGGCCATTCAGCGTCCGCAAAATCATGCTGGAGATGAACAACATTCCCTTCTCGGAAAAACCGGTCAAAGCCGCCTATATGTGGCGCGACATAGAACGGCGGTCGCAGGCCTACGATCTGCCGGTCCGTGTTCCGGCACCCTACCCGCTGCAGGACTTTGATCTGGCAAACAAAGTCGCCATTGTCGGCAGGGCGGAAGGCTGGTGCGCGGATTATGTTATTGCCACCTATAAAAGATGGTTTCAGCAAGGCCTGCCGGCTGGCAGTGAACCAAATATAAGCGCCTCGCTCACCGAAATCGGCCAGGATCCGGTCCGGGTTATCCACAAGGCCGATGACGGGATGACCAGAAACGCCTATTTCGCCGCCACAGACGAAGCCCGTGATCTCGGCGTATTCGGCGCACCGACATTTGTCGTCGGCCGCGAGGTGTTCTGGGGTGACGACCGGCTGGAAGATGCGGTATTTTGGCACCGCAAGCACGCTGATGCGGATTAAGTTCCAGCGGCTATCAAATGATCAGTCCGCATCCTTCGGCTTGTAGAGAACCATTCGGTAGCAATCGAGATTGCGTGACAGGAACTCGTAGGTCGCGCCCCACAAATAGAGACGGAACTTGCGATATTCAAAATCGCCGAACTCGCTGATGATCGCGTCCTTGCTGGCTTCCAGATTTTCCGCCCACTGCTTGAATGTCAGATAGTAGCTGTGCCGGTCGTTTTGGATTTCAAGCACTTCAAAAGGTGTCTTGTTCATCTTGTTGAGGAAGTCGTCCAGAACAAGAAAGGAATGATTGCCGGGATAGATGTGGCGCACCATGAAGGTCGACAGCTCATATTTCTTGCGCGCTGCGCTGCCGTCCAGAAATACCAGCCCGCCCGGCTTCAGCAATGAATAGAATTTCTTCAGCACCCGCTCATAGTTCGGCAGGTGCTCGATCACACCCATGATGACGATGGAATCGAACTTTTCCTTCGGCTCATAGTCGAGGAAATCCTGCATCAGGATTTCAAACTGGTCTTTGTATTCGATGAGCTTGTCATCGATGAATTTCCGCGACATTTCGGAGATCGTCAGTCCGACGAAACTCACCCCGAGCGGCAGCGCGTGGCTGGCGAAAGCGCCCCATCCCGGACCAATCTCAAGCACACGGGTGGATTGTCCGAGCTCACACATCTCCACCGCATAGTCGAATTTGCGGCGCAACGCCGTTTCCAGTGTCTCGCCATCATTTTCATAGATGCCCTGGCTGTAGGCGGGCAGAACCGGATCGAGGAAGCTGAGGAACAGTTTCGGATCGAGATCGTAATGCGAAGTAATCGCGGCTTTGTTGGTGAATACCTGCCCGAACAGGAGCGGCTGAACGAACCGCCATGCTGCGACGACCGGGTGACGGTCGTCCATGGAGGCCCGCAGTGCAAACGGGCTGATCATGTCGCCATCAATGTCGATATCGCCCTGCAGATACGCTTCCGCGAAGTTGGCCTCGTCGAGCGATCCAAGCGCCTTGACCGCTCGGTCGGTACGCAGGGCGACATGGAAAAGCGGCTCGCCATCGCCGACACTCCGCTCATTGCCATCGGGCATTTTTATCGAGAACGGTGTATCAATCGGGCCAATTCGGTCAAGAAATCCGTTAATTCTGCTGAAGCTGGCTGCTGTTGCCATTCTTTCCTCGATGTAAATGGTGGGAGAATCTTCTGAATTGCATGCTCGGTCACCGACAACCTTGCACAAAACGACACGGGAAGGAATTGCCAAAATCGCACGCCGGTGCAATGCGCACTACCGTTTCACGCGACCCGCCGGAATGATCCTAATGCAACGGTATTCATTTGATATTGCCCTGAAGCTGGGGCTTCAGTTCTTTCAGCCCTGCCGCCATGAAGTCGACGAACCGGCGAACCCGGGTCGTGCGCCTGAGATCAGAATGCAGCAGCAGCCAAAGTGTCCGGCCCGTCGTAATTTCCGTTTCGGGTACACGAACGAGCTCCGGATAGAGCGATTCGAAATACACCGCCATACTGGAGATTCCGAAGCCGTTTCGCAGCAGGCTCACATGCAGCACCGGATCGGATGTTGCATGCCGTACTTCTGCATTCGGAAACGGCGTTTGCTCGACCCAGGAAGGATGCCTTTGCGGCCCGTCCCAGCCGATCCAGTGCAAACCTTCTCCCTTGGGGCCTGCACCCGGCAGATAGCGGGCCAGATAATCCCGGCTGGCATAGGTGCCCATCGCAATCGGGAAAAGTTTCTGCGCGACCACATCGTCGGTGACCTCATAGGCAACGCGCAGGGACACATCCGTTTCCAGACGGGCGATGTCTTCGAACTGGTCGGTCACGCGGATCTCCAGATCGATCTGAGGATACACTTCGAAAAACCTGGCTAGGATCGGCGAAACGATTTCGTAGGCCATCGTCCCTGTGAGCGAAAACCGCACCACGCCAGTCTCCTGCCGGTCGAGACTCTGCAGGTTGCGTTGCGCCCGCAGAAACAGGGTTTCCGCCTCCTCGGCCGCCGGCAGCAGAGCAATGCCGGCCGCCGTCAGTTCAACCCCTGCCCGCGTGCGATGAAAGAGCTGCACACCGTACGCTGTCTCCAGCGCGGTCAGATGCCGGTTGATCTTGGCATGCGTGGTATTCAGATTATCTGCCGCGGCGCGAAGACTTCCGGCGCGCGCCACAGCGAGAAAATAAGGCACCTGCTCCCAATGCATTGCGGCCATGGCCATGAATCTTATTCCATACCAGAACATTGTGTGGGTCGTATATAACCCAGTATGGACTGTATTTGAATATTTGTGGATCGTTTTTGCGCACGTACATAAGGGGAACCCAAACGAAGGAGCCCCCATGCAACACCAAACATTATTCCAAAGGACAACGACCGCCGCAGCGCTCGTAGCGATTCTTACGATCGGAATTTCGGCGACAGATCTGACTGCCCGCGCACAATCAGTCGAAACCGCAACTGTCATTGTCATGGCAACCCCGGATCCCGAAGGTGTCGAAGCGCTCAAAAAATACGTCGCAGCCGTGGGCCCACTTTTAAAAAAATCCGGCGCAAAACTGGTGAAGAACCTTCAGATACAGGACGAACTGGTGGGTGATGCCGGCTACGCTTCGGTTGGTGTGGCTGACTTTCCATCCATGACGGCGGCAAGCGACTTTTTTGCGAGCGACGAATACCAGGCCCTCATTCCATTGCGGGGCAAGGCATTCAGCCAATTCGACGTGGTCGTCGGCAAATAGTCCTCTGCTCCCGTCACCACAATCTCATTCAACCCAGCCCGCCCGGGCGATCAGACGAGATTAAAATCCATGAAACGCAGAACCTTCATTCAGACCGGTGCTACAGCGGTCGCGATCGCGGCATTGCCCTTTGGCAGCGCCCTGTCGCAACTGGCACCAATGCCTAAATCCAGACGCAACATACATGGCAGTGATATGGCCTATGTCGACCAGGGCAGCGGCCGTCCGATTGTCTTTTTGCACGGCAATCCGACGTCCTCATATCTGTGGCGCAACATAATACCCTACGTGACCGATACACACCGGGCGATTGCGCCAGACATGATCGGCATGGGCGACAGCGCCAAGCCCGATATCGACTACACCTACGAGGAACAGGCAGCCCATCTGCATGGTCTGCTGGACGAGCTTGATCTACGCGACGCTGTCCTGGTGGTCCACGACTGGGGATCAGGGCTTGGATTTCATTATGCCCGCACGCGTCCCGAGCGTGTTTCCGGCATCGTCTTCATGGAATCCACCGTTCCGCCGTTCTTCCCGATCCCTTCCTACGAGGCGCTAGGACCGTTTGAGGAGTTCCTGCGCGGCGTTAGCACCGACGGTGTCGGAGAAGAGATGGTTCTGAAGCAGAATGTGTTCATCGACCAGTTTCTGCGCGCCGGCGGCACCAACAAGCCGCTGTCGGACGCGATCATGGCGGAATACAATCGGCCCTTTCCGACGCCCGAGAGCCGTAAACCTGTTCTGCAATGGCCACGGGAAATCCCGATCGCCGGCGAGCCCGAAAATGTCTTTGCCGTGGCAGACGCGAACAACAAGTGGCTGGTGTCGAGCGAAGTGCCGAAATTGCTGTTCCATGTCAGCCCCGGGGCTATGGTGCCGCCACAGGTGGCTCAGCATCTCGAGGCTAATGTGAAAAACCTCGAAATGGTTCATCTCGGACCGGTCGGTCACTTTGTCCAAGAAGATTATCCCGATGAAATCGGCAAAGGAATTGCCGACTGGCTGAAACGCAACTGATACGGCCAAATCACTTCGAACCGGATGCTGCAGCCCCTGGTTGGGTCGGCACCTTCGCGGGTATCGCTTCCGGCCGGACAAATACCTCCAGCCCGCAGCATCCGTTCGGTGTTTGTGGTAAACTTCAGGGCTTGAAAATGGTTGCCGAAGTGAACCCGACGGTTTTGGAGGGACCGACAATGGCACGCAGAAAATCGTGGACCGAAAAACTCAACGAGCCTGACACCCACAAGATCACACGCATTACGAAAGATCTTGCGGGGATGAAGTCAGGCCAACTTGTTCTGATCGCCACACCAAAAATTGTTCAGGACTACATTTCCCGCATTCCATCGGGATGTCGCGGCAATGTTTCCAAAATGCGTTCCGACCTGGCCGATGAATACGGTGCCGAAGCCACCTGCCCGCTGACGACAGGTATCTTTCTTCGCATTGTCGCAGAAGCAGCCAACGAGGCTCATGAAAACGGCACACCGCTTTCGCAAACGACGCCCGTGTGGCGGATTGTGGATCACAAATCGCCGGTTCTGAAGAATTTATCCTTCGATCCGGCCTACGTGTTGAACCAATTCGAGCTGGAGAAGTCAGCGGCCGCGTAAATCCTGTCGCGACGGTGTCCGAACGGCGATACCTTCTAACCGCCGTTGCCGGCGTTGTCCTGACCGCAGACCGTGCGCAACAAGTCTTCAGCCGATTCGACCGCATCTTCACACCATGCAACGTAGCCATCCGGCCGCACCAGAACGAGGCTCTTCCCGTAGCTATTCTTTTGCGTACCTTGCTGGAAAGACACGATCTTCAGCGGAATGCCCAACCGCCTAGCGGTCTCGGCAATAGCCCCGGTCTCCGTTGCCGGTGCCCCGCAATCAATCAGTGTGAATCCAGGGCCGAGCTGGTCGCTTGTGGTTCCATTGTCGCGCATATCAATGGGTGTCAGATGGTACCCGGGCCTTGCGGCAAGCGCGTGATCGCCCCTGGCGGACGGCGCATTGCCGGACGCACCCACAGTAATCGATGAGCCCTCATAGTGCTGCACGAAGGTGCTGATCCCCTGGCTGTCGCCGCCTTTTGCGCGTACCGCCCAGGCCGCCTCGAATGCGGCACGGTCTTTGGAGGGATCATAGGCCCGCACAAATGCACGATCTTCAGTAATAAACGTTGCAATGAAATCCTTCGCCGTAGAGTGAAAGACAGCACGCCGCTCCTCATCATAGCTGTCAAGCAGCGCATCACTGCCCCAGCCCTGCAGCCGCGCAGCAAGTTTCCAGCCGAGATTGCGCGCATCTTCAAAGCCGGTATTGATGCCGTATCCGCCATGGGGCGGATGGCTGTGCGCCGCGTCGCCGGCAATGAATATCCGCCCCGACCGATATTGGTCTGCCACCGATATCCGCAGATCCCAGAATCCCACATATTCCAGCTCCAGGTCGAAATCCGCACCCACCGCCCGGCGGATATGGGCGCCGAAATCGAATGTCTCCCGATCCGTATCCGCCGGTACCGGCGCGTGGAAAAAGAACGACTGGCCCCAGTCCACCATGCCGAAGAACATCCAGTAGCCGTCATGGTCCGGATGCAGGACATTGTAGAACTGTTTGTCGGGAAATCGCTCGATCAGACGGAAGAATTCCGGCGAGCGGAAAACCACCAGCGCCATGAGGTGGTCATGATCATCCTGGATTTCGCCAATCCCGGCACAGGGACGGATCAATGAGCGGCTCCCATCGCAGCCAACAAGATATTGCCCGCTGAAACTGCGCACCTGGTCTGCATGCGATGCCGTGATAACGACGCCGTCCGCATCCTGCTCCGCCGCTTGCGTTGTCCAGCCATAGTGAACATCGACGCATGACAGGCCGGCAACCCGTTCTCGCAACACCATCTCGGTGGCATATTGCGGCAACCGCTCATTGTCGGTGTTGTAATAGGGCCGCACCACCGCGCGCTTGAACCAATCATAGTGATGGCCACTGAGCAGCGCACCATAGGCCGTAAGACCGCCGAGACCGTCGCCTTTGGGAATGGTCTTCGCGGCACGGTGTGTGACGTCAGCGCCTAACGGTAACAGGCATCACGGTCTGCCAGATCAATAGCCTTCTGAACGTCTTCATGCCATCCAGCGAAATCGTCTTTCGGGGTTTGCCAGTCATGCCTGGTCGTCCAGCTTTCTTCATTCGGTATGTCCGTTTCGACCGGCGCGACAAAGTTCAGCAGCGTGCGCTGACCAAGCCAGTACATCACCATGTGTCGTCCCGGTCCCATGAAGCTGGTCGTGATCCCCTTGCTGAATTCCATCGGCAGGCGACGCGCGTCGATCGTACCCCGCCAGGCTGCGTTTCCGGAGTAAATCGGCTTGTCCGCACCGACAATCGTCTGCCGCAGGACAGAACGGACCCCATCCGCACCGATGATGACATCGCCGCGGACGTCGCTACCGTCGGAAAAATGAAGCACCGCGCCGTCCGAAGACTCTTTGTACCCCGCGACCTCGGCACCAAGGACGATCACATTCAGGTCCAGCGACCGGACGCAACCGACAAGCAAACTCCGCAGATCGGCCCGGTGCAGCGTGCAATAGGGGCAGCCACGCAGGCGCTGGTGATGGTCTCCAAGTTCAATGCGGTTGACCACCTCACCCGACAGATAGGTGCGCATGTGCCATTCCGAGGGAACAAAGCTGCGTTCAAGCACGGCATCTGCCAATCCAAGCGCCTTGAGGACATGACCGGCATTGGCACTGATCTGAATTCCGGCGTCCACCTCAGTAAGCTCACTGGATTTTTCAAAAACCCGGACGTCATGCCCCCGCTTGAGGAGCAGCGCTGAAAGCGTCAGACCAGCAATCCCGGCACCTGAAATCAGAATTTTCATATCCCAGCTAAACTGGCTTGCCGGCCACAGGGCAAGGCCGATTGCGCGTGATGTGCCAAAAAGCTGGGTATCGCCGCCGCGTGACGGTTCCGCGAATCGGCACGTTTGGTTACCATCTTGCACTTGTAAATTGTATCTGAACCCATTGGCCACGCGGCCGAATACCGGAGGCTTACCCATGGCAATTACCACGACCATGCAACCGCTGATCGCTTTGATCGCCGGCATACTTATTCTGATATTCCCCAATTTGCTGAATTATGTGGTTGCTTTCTTCCTCATATTGTTCGGTATTCTCGGCCTTTGGCCGAGCGTGTTCGGCGCCGGGGGTTAGCGTCGACGCAGTGTGATTGCCGGCGCCGGCTCAAGGTGCCAGGCGATGCTTGAAGAACGACAGGATTTCATCGCGGGCGGCAATTGTCGGCTGGCCAGCCTCGTCAATGAGATGTGCCGTCACGACATTGTGCGGGCAATCCACATAGGCGCTGACAAAGGGCGGCACATCCTTATTGGCAGCGCTGTCGGGAAGTACGCGCCCGACAAAGCGCTTGCCAAGCGCCTCACGATAGGCTGCAAAGCGCTCTGCCATGCAGAACCGGTCGCCATCGAAACGATAGGCGAGGACAGTGAGATCTTCTCTCTCTAGCCTTTGGCGAACGGCCTCGATTTCCTCCGGTGAGATCTCGATGCCCGCGGGATCGTCGAGCGGCAACGAGGGTTGCGAAAGAACCGGGGCCTGCATCGCCGGCTCGAGCATCATGGTCAGCGCGAAATTTCCGGTGAAACACATGCCAATGGTACCAACGCCGGGGCCTCCGCAGGCTTCATGCGCATGCCTCGCCAATGCCCGGAGCCATTGCGTGACCGGGCTGGACCTGGCGGCCGCGAAGGCTCGGAATTTCGCGCTGACGCAGGCGTGCTGAAAGATCGCAGCGCCCTCTTTCGGTGTTGCTACGGCACCGTCCCGGCCGAACAGTGACGGCATGTAGACGGTAAAGCCGGTGTCCCTGACCCAACGGGCAAAGCGGGCCACCTGCGGACTGATGCCCGGCATTTCCGTCATGACGATAACCGCCGGGCCCGAGCCGGCGACATGAACCCGCTTTTCAATGCCATCTAGTGTAATGTCACTGTGCGCAAAATCCTCAAGCTGGTCGGTAATTGTCACTCTTCGATCTGCCATTGTCGTCCGTGTCCGGTTTTCACAATGACCAGCATCGACCGGTCGGACGAATGATGGTAGTGTCGTATATGATATTATTCATACCATATTTGTCAAAATGACGAACGCTTCCCTGTCCGTCGTTGTTGTTGTGCCCGAGCGGGTCATGCGTACCAGCCTCGCCCTGACCCTCGACATTCTGGAAACGGCCAATCGTATCTGCCAGGCACGCGGCAACGAACGGCCGTTTTCAATCCGCGAATGTAAAGTCGGTGAGGCAGACCTAATCGAAAAGCCGGCAGATATCATTATCCTTCCAGGATTGGGATTGGCCTCGGAAGTCGAATACAATACCGCTCTCCGGGATGGTTCGATTGATGAAATTATGCAAGTAATACGCCGGCTAAGCGGACCAAAGACACAATATGCAACATCCTGCAGCGGTGTGTTCGCTTTTGCACATGCCGGATTGCTGCACGGCCGGGCAGTGACCGTAACCTGGTGGCTGGCACCGCTGTTTTCCCGGTTGTTTCCGGATGTAACGCTGCGTCCGACCGAATTGGTTGTTCATGACGGACCCGTAACGACATCTGGCGCCGCTCTGTCACACGCGGATCTGATGTTGCTGATTGTCGAACGCAATGCCGGCTATGCAGTACTGCGCGAATGCATGCGCTATCTGGTGCTCGATGAAAGAAGAGGCCAAAGCAAATACGTCTCTGTCGCCGGCCTGATCGCCGGGGACCCGAAGCTGGTCAAAGCCAAGCGTTATGTCCAGGCGCATATGGCGAACGAGATTACGGTTGAGCACCTCGCTGCGTCTGCCGGTCTACCACCGCGCACTTTCGCGCGCCGGCTGAGTGCCGTGGCTGCAGCAACGCCAATCGCATTCATCCAACAGCTGCGCATAGCCAGGGCCGTCGACCTGGCGCTGACAACCGGGTACTCAGCGGATCAGATCGCACTCAAAGTCGGTTACTCCGACGCAAATGCGCTGCGGCGCATCATGAAAAGACAAATCGGGGAAACCATCGATTCGCTGCGAAACTGAACCGGAAAATTATGCAGACATCCTCAATCCGATTCCGGATGCTGGCTTGCCATATCGACCAGGGCGCCGGGTTTCGACAGCGCATCGCGGATGTCTTCGGGGATCGGGATCGACTTGATGTTGCCGTCGTCCTGGATCCGAGCGTGGATGCGGATGGCCCGGCCCATGGTAATCAATTCGCCGGAGGATGAATGCTCAGCCTTGCAGTCCCAATGCAGTGTCGACTTTGTCATTTTCGACAGCTGGATGACGGTGCGGACGCGATCGCCATAGGCCGCCGGACCGATAAACTTGAAATGCACGTCGCCCATGACGAATGCGCAGCGGTTTTCGGCGATCATCTTGTTCGTCGGGAAACCGACGGCACGCAGGAGCTCATGTTCGGTGTCGTTAAACCATGCCAGCATGAGCGGAAAATAGACCAGCCCGAACGGGTCCGATTCACCCCAGTTCACCGTTAGCTCGCGCGAATACATGATCATGAAGGCATCTCCGTCTGATTGCAGTTCAACTTAGTCCGATTGCCGGCGAAAGGGAAACCGGCGATGGCGACGGCGACACCGGAATTCGAAAAGGCTCTAAAGTCCGACGCGCACCTCATGCATCCAAATCTTCGGCGGGCGCGACAGCATGAACACCACCACATCGGCGAGATCGTCAGGCTCGGTAAAGATACGGTTGGGCATGTCTTCGCCGGCCTTGGCGAACATCTGCGTGTTTGTTCCGCTTTGATAAAGGCCGGCGACACGCGCGCCGTTGTCCTTCTCTTCCAGTTTCAGCACGTCAGTAAAACCGCGAACGCCGTATTTAGTCGCGGTGTAGACCGATTGTCCGGCCTGGGCGACAACACCGGATTTCGAAGCGACGTTTAGGATGGCAGCCTCGTCGCGTGCGCGCAGACTCGGAAGCATGTGGCGCGTGAGCTGCATCAGCGCTGTCAGGTTGGTCTGCACGGTCGCCACCAGCATGTCCGGTTCAATCGTGTCGAGCGGTCCGGCCTTGTGCCAGATGCCGGCATTGTTGATGAGGATATCGGCCCCGCCGAAGTCCGTTAATATCGCCTTCGCCGTTGTGTCCAGCGCTTCACTGTCGGTCAGGTCAAATGCATAGGCCCGCGCTTCGCCCACCCCAGCGCCACGGTATCCGCCACGACCGCTTCAAGCCGTGCGCTGTTGCGCCCCAATATGGCAAGTCTGCAGCCCTCAGCCGCGAGTTTCAGGCAGATATGTCTGCCGATGCCGTCGCTTCCACCGGTGACGACGGCAATTTTGCCCTTGAGCTGCATAATGATTTTCCTCTGTCTGCAATCAGGCACCGGTCTTAACAGCAGGATCAGCCGTTGAACAACCCGCCCAAAGCCGGATGATGACAAGATGCACGCTGCGACCGATTTGGATAGGATTGCCAAATGCTGCTGCCGAACAACCTGCAAAAATACTGCCAGATATGAGTCGGGCAGAGCCTGGCTGAAAAAACTGCCACGGATCATCAAAGAGGTCTCACAGCAATGGGATCTTCGGCTCGACAGCGCTTACGAGAACTCGAATATGTCCTATGTCATTCCAGTCAACTGCGGCCACGGAAAAGCCGCCCTGAAGATCCAGTGGCCGCACGAGGAATGCCGATTTGAGGCAGATGCTCTCAAGGCATGGAATGGCTGTGGTGCCGTTCGGCTCCTTGAACACGACCCCGACAGGCACGCAATGCTGCTGGAACACTGTTCGCCTGGCCTGCCGCTGTCACAGGAAAGTAGCTTCGATTCACTGTCAGTCCTGATCCGCCTGCTTCCCCGGCTTTGGATACCTGCCGGGCGCCCTTTCAAAAAACTGTCGGATGAGGCGGTCGGCTGGTCAGCGGAATTGGATAGAAATTGGGAGCAATCCGGGCGGCCCTGCGAAAGAAGGCTGATAGAGGCCGCGTTAGAATATCTGGCCGACCTGTCCGGCACCCAGAGGCCTCAGGTCCTCATTCACCAGGACCTGCATGGCAGGAACGTGCTGTCTGCGCAACGCGAACCCTGGCTGGTGATCGATCCGAAACCCCTGGCGGGTGAAAGGGAATTCGGTGCGGCATCGATCGTTCGCAGCTTTGAGTTCGGACATTCGCGTGCCGGTGTCATTGGACGGCTGCAGCGCCTTTCCGAAGAACTGGCCCTTGACCGGGAAAGAGTCAGGGGCTGGACCGTGGCCCAGACGATTGCGTGGAGCTTCGACAGCGCGTTTTCAGAGCGTCACTACGAAACGGTACGGTGGTTGCTGGAAGGCTGATAAACCAAGCTCCAACACGCTGCTTGGTCGCTCCAATTCGCTGCTACAAGGTTCGTTTCGCCCCTGCTCATATGTCAGCGGGTAATCCGGGATTGCGAATTCCACGCCGACGTCCAGCACATGAATAGTCCCGATCAATATTACCAGTAAGTAAGTTGCAAAACGTGACCGAATCACATTTGTATTGGTTATTATATGATTTTACGGGGACCCCAATGGAAATTTCCTCCCGTGCTTTTGAACCATTATTCGCGCATCGCAAGCGAAGCATTGATCCCGCCAAACATTTCGCCGTGCGCATAAAAGACGGTTACGCGGACACAGTCACACGCGAGCAATTTCTCAACATTTCGTACGAAGTCATTGGTATGGCGTCATTATTGAAGAAGCTTGCCGCCGCAGTTAGTAATGACGCGGCCAAGATGTTCAAGACGGGTGAATTTAATGACGGAGTAAGACTGGCCACCGAGCACAAACTTGCACATGCCAAAAGAATGCAATCTGAATTCGAAAGTTATGTTCGGCAGCTGGTTTTTAACGACCAGGCGGCCTTCGCAATCGTGCATAAATCGCGCAACAAAATGTCCGAAGCGATTGCCGACATGAAGAACGCCCTGCACACAGTCGACGTCAGCCGCAATAAACTAGACCAAAAGCAATTGCCGCGGTTCCGAAGCGCCTCCGGTTAACTCCAGGTCCTTCGCAGGAACCCGGCGACGCTATTGTGCGCCTGCGCCGCATCATCGACCAGACCCAGATAGCTGAAGAAACCATGCACCATGCCGGCGAACTCGGTGTATTCGACCGGCACGCCGGCGGCGTTAAGCTGCTCGGCATAAGCGACGCACTCATCGTGCAGCACATCGCACTCAGCCGTCAGCACCAGTGCCGGCGGCAATCCGGCATGCGACGGTGCACTGTGCGGACAGGCGCGCCAGTCGTCGCGCAGCGCCGGGTCCGGCAGATAACGATCCATAAACCAGGTCACCGTGTCGGTTTCAAGCACGCCGTAGCCCTCGCCGTAGCGCTCATAGGACGATGTGCCGCCGCGGTAATCGATCACCGGATAGATCAGCGCCTGTGCGGAAATGTTTGGGGAGCCGCTTTCCCGCGCCATCAGCGCGACCACGGCCGCCAGATTGCCGCCTGCGCTGTCGCCGCACACGGCCAGCCGTGCCGGATCGATGCGCAAGCGTTCCGCATTGTCGGCAACCCAGCGGGTCGCATCGTAACAATCCTCGACCGCAGCGGGGAATGGGTACTCCGGACTCATCCGGTAGTCGACCGAAACCAGCGTGCATTGCGCCTTCAAGGCGAGAAAACGCGCAACTGTGTCGTAGCTGTCAAGCCCGCCGATGACATGGCCGCCGCCATGATAAAAGACGATCACCGGCGCCCTGGAATCCGCCGTGGTACGATAGATGCGCACCGGAACATGACTGTAGCCGGCCCCGGTCGAAGCGTTTTCCACTTCCGCAACGTCAGGAGGCGGATAATCCTCATTTCTAGCGGCAGACATCGTCTCCATCAGCGCCCGGGCGGCTTCAGTCGAGATATCCTGGAGCATCGGGACATTCAGCTCGTCCAGCGTATCGATGATGGCCTGTATCTGTGGGTGTACGTCTTGAGGCATCGGCTGTTCCGCACTTCTGAAGTGAATTCGAAGCAACCCTATGAGCAGGGGTGCGGGATCGCAAGGATTCAGCTGTACGAAAAAGTACAGGCCTACAAATCGACCGGATAACGCGCTAGCAAAATGCCTCCCTCAGGACTTTCACCCTCCCACACCAGCGCAAGTTCCGGTGCGTTGCCCTGATTGGGACACTTCAAAATGAAGTCCGTATCAAAAAACAACTGAAACGAATTGTCGTCCATCTGAACATGAGAGGCATGCATCTCTATGAGCTGCCAAAGAAGGTTTAAATCGCCCGTCTTTTTTCCCACGGATCAATTCGTTCAACAGGTTCAGTATCCCTGTGACTTGAAATGAGATTAAAGGGATCTCCAAATTCGACCACCGGCATCATAAAATTGAACCGAAAGGAAGACAGCAAATCTCGATCTCGGCCAGTTGTCTTTCAATAGCAATGTAATGTTTCACCACTTGGATCCCAGCCGCATTATTTCCGGGCACCCCAAACTCACAGCGCCTCCAGCGCCGGCCTGTAGTGCTGCTTCGCCCCGCCGATCACGGGATCGCCGTGTGCCGGCAACAAATGATCGAATTCCAGCGCCAAAATGGTCTCCCTGAGTTCCTGCCGGTCGGGATTGGCCCCTTTCAGCCATCCGGGACCGACATTGTGCGGTTTGATGAAACCCATCATCTTCATCATCAGCCGCGCCGGCAGGTTGAAATAGCGATTTGTCTTTGCCCAGTTCTGCAGGCAGTCGCCTGCAACCAGGATACCGCCCTCGCGATCGATGAGGAGCAGCGCCTCGCCCGTCTTGGCCGATTTGATGTCGATGAGCCTTGCGTTTTTCAAAGGCAATCCGGTGGTTTCATCCATACGGACATCCGGTGTGAGGTAAGTCTCCCCCTTGCCGTCAAATCCGGCGAAATAGGATCCGTCAACCGACCAGACGGTGGCACCGTAGCGGTCCTTGTAAAACGGATCGTCCATGCCGTGAAATCCGGCAAGGCGGATCACATGTTTCACATTGCCGAGGGCATCGAGAGCAGCGAGACCGGCGGCGTCCAACCGCACCGAGTTGATCAGCACCAGTTCGCCATCCTGCGCGACGACGGTCATATTGCGGCTGAACCGCATGGGCGGCGGCCCCTTCATGGCAACGGAGCCGGTGACAAAATATATGCCGGGAAAAATCTCGTCGAGATCGCCATGGCGTTGCGCCTCGGGAAAGGTTCGATTGCCGGTCATTTTGTCTTCCTCATTCATGTTGAATTGCGCCGGCTGTCAATCGGCCACCAGACTTCACAACAATAGTACACTGTCTTAGCCCCCTAAAACTGTGCCATTATTTTGGTGGTTCAGGAGTTGGTTATGGCGAGGAAGCGTTATTCGGACGAGGATATTCTCAAGCTACTGCGTGAGATTGAGTTGAACTTGGCATCGGGCCATGACGTTGTGTCTGCATGTCGTTCAGCCGGTGTGAGCGATGCGACGTGCTACAATTGGCGCAAGAGGTTTGGCGGAATGGGTAGATCGCAGTTGTCGGAGTTGAAGGCTCTGCAGAAGGAGAACGGTCGTCTGAAGAAGATTGTGGCAGACCTTTAGCTGGACAAGCTGATCCTCAAGG
>JAAEOH010000093.1 GCA_024244645.1 Hyphomicrobiales bacterium | reverse complement strand
TCATCGAGGAGGTCTACAATTCCAGACGGCTCCACTCCGCGCTCGGATATCGGAGCCCACAACAGTTCGAGGAGGATCACGCCCGGCAGCCGGTCAAACCAGCCGCCTGATTGGTGTCCAGCCCCTGGGGGTCACTCCACACATAGGTAACATTTTTGATCGAACGGGTCAGGCGTCGGTTCGATTTTCTTGGTCTCGTGATCGAAGAATCCGAGATCGTATGTCATGAAGCTGACGAGCCAAATCTGATCATCGACTTGTTTGACGCCGACGTTTTGGCCGGCGAAGACGGTCGAGAGATGTATTTTCCTTTTGCCGATGCAGATACGCCCGCAGGCTGTGATGGTGACGGTCCTGTCATGGAACGGGTAATTGAGCTCGGTGGGGCCACGATAGGGTCTGGGTGAGGGCTTATAGAGTTCATCGGGGACTTTCATAGCGATGCCCTGATGTGGGCGCTCGGTGTTGTAGATATCGATGAAATCGTCGAACTTACCCTGCTGCTGGAGGAGGTTGTCGGCGGCGGGCTTGGTGGTCTCTTGCTTGAGGGTGAGATGCATGCGCTCGTGGCGGCCGTTCTGCTGTGGATGGCCCGGTCTGATCCTCTCGATGGCGATGCCGAGCCTGAGCCACCAGACCGAAAGCTTCGACAAGTTGAACAGCGCATGCGGGCTGGCGAAGGGGACACCGTTGTCGGTGCGGATGGCGCTGATGGCGTACATCTCGGAGCGCGATATGGTACGCAGAATAGCCGACGAGGGTCCTGAGACCCTGAACAAGTGCGCGGCCGATCTGATGAATCGTTCGGTATTCACTTGCCAGCCGGAAAGCAGCACGGAAGAGCTGATGGAGCAAATGTTGGCCGAACAGATCCGTCACTTGCCGGTCTATGATAATGGCGAATTGGTGGGTATCATAAGCATCGGCGACGTGGTCGAGGGCGTGCTTTCCGAGCTGAAATGGCGAGAGAAGATCCTTCAGCAACAAGTTGTCACGGCCATGGGCCAGTCGACGGACGAGGATTGAATCAGGCCTTGCCTCACGCCCGATGGCCTGCAAGCATTTTCTCGTTTCTCCGGCAATGTCGATTGAGCGAGTTGTCCCTCAACCGAGCATAAGCCGACGCTCGACATGCCAGGAAGGCCTCCGGCCGCCTGTGCTGTCCAATGGAGCAAGGGTTAGTAGATGGCAAAAACCTTCGTGACAAGCCCGGAGGGCGGGCATACTAGGATTCCCTTTCTCCGTGGAATCCTGACCAGCTCGCTTCATGATGCCGGATTGCCTATCGACGAAGCCTATGCCCTCGCCTCCAATGTGCGCGATGAGCTGGATGACAGGCCTGAGGTCACAACGAATGAAATTCGCGAAATCGTGTTGCAATTCATCGCCAAATACGGCCCCGCGACGGTACAGCGTTACGAACACCCGGCGGCAATACCCGGCACGATCCTGGTGTGCGACGCCAGTGGCCAAACCACCCAGTTCTCTCGCGAGCAGCACCGGCGGGTTCTGGAGTCGAGCGGCCTATCTTACGAAGATTCCACTTCGGTCACGTCGACCATCTTCCTTCACCTCGTGGGGCGCGGTGTGGCGGAGATCCGCAGCCGGCACCTCGGGCTTCTCACCTATCGCTATCTCCGTCTCGCGGTCGGCCCCGAGGTGGCCCGGCGCTACCTTGTCCTGGTCAATTTTCTTCGGCGAGACCGGCCTCTGGTGCTGCTCATTGGGGGCGCCACAGGAACGGGAAAGAGCGCGCTCGCAACCGAGATCGCTCAACGTCTTGAGATCGTTCGAATCCAGTCTTCGGACCTGCTTCGGGAAGTAATGCGAATGATGATTCCCGAGCGGCTGATTCCGGTGCTGCATAGATCTTCCTACGACGCCTGGCAGGCTCTGCCTGGGTCGCCCAGCTCTGGCGATATGGAGGAAGCACACCTGGTAGACGGCTATCGGGCACAGGCCGGACTGCTCGCGGTGCCCTGCGAAGCGGTCATAAGGCGCTCGCTGCGGGAGGGCTCATCGCTCATCCTTGAGGGCATTCATGTGCAACACGCCATGGTCGACGTCGTGCCCAGAGAAAGCAACGCCATAGTGATCCCCATCGTCCTGGCCGTGCTCAATCGGGACCGGCTCCTGGACCGTTTCAGGGGACGGGGCGAAAAGGTCGACCAACGCCGTACGGAGCGCTATTTGGAGCACTTCGATTCGATTTGGCGTTTGCAGTCGTACCTGCTGTCCGAGGCCGACCGTATGCAAATCCCGATCATCGTCAACAACGATAAGGAACAGGTCGTCCGCGACGTGATGAATACCATAACCGGTTCGCTAGCGTCCCGATATGCGGCCGAGCCGAATGAGGTATTTGCCTAGACCGCCGGCTTTCGCGTCGGCGGTCCAAGCGAGGTTTCGGAACTGGATTGCCAGGGCGCTCCAAATTCGCGCCGCAGATTTGGGGCCAGTTTGAGGCGTGCGAAGCGAAACCGTCTTCGGAATCAAAGCATGGGGAACAGGATGAAGCCACATCTCACGGATGTACTGGGGATTGGGCCAAGCTCGGCGTAAGTCCTTGAGAAACAGGGTATTCGGAGCGTTGCGGCTCTAGCCAAGGCCAGATCCGGCAGAATCACCGCCGTCCCGGCGTTCGGTAAGATTCGGGCCGGCGAGGCAATTGCGGCGGCGGCCCCACTGCCGGCCGCAACCGGCGCGCCTAGTGTGGCGGGGGAAAAGGCCACCGGTTCGAAGAACGAGAAAAAGGACGAGAGGAAAAAGGACTAAAACAAAAGACAAAAAAAAGAAAAATAAGAAGAAGAAATAGCTGATCGGCCTGTTTGCTAAGTTGTAAAGCACCAGGAGAGTTACCACCTGGTGCAGCGCGTTGGCCACGGCCCCGAAAAGCAATGACCGAATACGTGGCGGCGCGCTACACTGGCCCCATTGATACATTGAGAACCGATCCCTTGGTGCTCGCGGCCAAGTATTCGGAGTTGGTGACCGTCGCCGCGGTCATCCCACCAGTCGTGACACGACTTGCCGTTTCTCTTGACGCCTGCTAGACACCTAAAGAGATTCCCCAAACCCTGCGGATCACTGAGCCTCGCAGGCCCAGTCTCTCAGCTCCCGCCACGCCATGACAGAACGACTGAAACTGGAAACGATCCCCGCGGAGGAGCTCCAACGCATCAAAGGCGTTACTTTTCCTGCCGGCATGAAGTTTCGCGAGCTGCTGGTCACGGGTCCGCCTGGCTCCGGTAAAACGAAGCTCATCAACATGGTGGGAGGCTGGCCGGAGGAAGGGTACATAGACCTCACGCTCAAGAACTGGTGGCGGGCCCAGTCTCTGACATACCGTCCCAGGGAGGTCCACTTTGGCTTCCCTTTCGTCGGCTACGACGAGGCGCTCACGGTCTTCGACAAGAAATGGCTCGAGGCGTCGCCTCCCCCGCAGCTCGACCTACCCCGCATTTTTCTGCCTCCGCCAAAGACCCATTTCCTGGGCGTTGAGTGGCGAGAGCGATTCGTTTTTGAGTTTCTGATTCCGCCACCCGAGGCAATTCTCAAATGGCGCCTCGAACCGGCGCGCCGAGAAGCTCATCCCGTCGACGAGGGAGTCACACTCGAACAGGTCGAAAAACAGGTCGCCGTTTATTGCGAGATCGCACTGCACTTCCACCGTTCGGGCTTGTTGACCTATGTCAGAGACGACTACGATGGAGTTCCCAAGAATATTGTCGATACAGAGCGCACCGGGTCACAAAGTGCCAAGGTGCATCATTGGGGGACATAGCGCCGGATGCTTGAAAAGCTTCGCGATCACATGTCGAAGCGTAATGAGACTGCCGTCCTGACACTAGGATCGCAGCCGCACCGTGTCACCAGACCAGTTCGCGTAAACTTCGACGGCGGGCCTATTGAACTACGTCTAGGTACGCAGAAGCTCCATCTCTGTCCTGAGATCGGCGTGGTTCCCGATCCCCAAGCCGACCGCAAGGATTTGATCCTTCTCGATCCGCAACGCTTCTACTCAGAGGTCGCCGGTTTCGAACTCCTTAAGTGTGGCGAGAAGATCCTTGTCGGACGCGAAAACGAGCGTTTGGACAAGATCTTCAACTTCCCAAAGAACGTCATGAAACGCCACCTGACCTTGGCAAACAAGAACGGCCAGATTGCAATCAAGCCATTAGATGGTGAGACCGAAACCTATGTCTCGCGCGTCGAGGACAGGAGCGAAATCGACCGTTTGAAAAAACTCCATCTGAGGAATCTGAAACACCTGCGCCAAATCTTTGACGGCCCGATTGAGCTGCTACCACAGGAAGAAGCCCTCGCGACGATTGAGCGGGCGATGGAGGTTTTCAGCGACGAGCCCTATCGGGCTAAAGACTCGCACGGACGGCCCGGCGGCGTGTTGGATCTTCCTGCCAAGCCGACGCCCGTAGTTGTCGGCGACCTTCACGCCGAGGTCGACAATTTGCTCAAGATCTTGAGCGTGGGCCAGTATCTAGACGGGTTGGAGAGCGGGGAGGTTGTGCTTCTTCTCCTCGGCGATATGGTTCATCGCCAGGTCCACGGCGCCCTGGAGGAGATGGACTCATCCCTTCTGATGCTGGACCTGATTTTCAAACTAAAGGTTCGCTTTCCTGACCGGGTCTTCTGTCTGCGTGGGAACCACGAGACCTTGGACGAAAGTGTTGGCAAGGTAGGAGTACCGCAGGGGCTCATTCTACGAGAGAAGGCACAAGCTCTTCGGGGCACGAAGTACGTCGAACATCTTGCTCGGTGTTTCGAGCTCCTGCCCTATGTGGTCAAGACCGATGATTTCATAGCCACCCACGCGGGACCGACGAGGTCGGGCGGAGCGTTGCAGAATCTCGTCGATATTCACGACTATCCGCAATTGGCCTGGCAGCTTACTTGGAATCGTGTACAGGGCCCGTTCCGGCCAGCCGGCTACACTAAGAAAGACGTCAAAGCCTTCAGGGCGAAACTGGGCGTGGAGAAGCGAACGCCATTGATCGTCTCCCACACGCCTCTGTCCTTTGACGGAACGGTCTGGACCAATATCGGGGAGATCAAGAACCATCACGTCGTGTACAGCGCCAACCAGGACAGGCTGGCTGTGTTTGTTCGCGTCGGTCGGGAAATGGTTCCCCTTGAGTACTCGGCCGAACACATCCTGGAATTCGCCAACCGGCTAGACTTAGCTCCGCAGTGACGCCGCGGCATGCTCGTCGGTGTTTCCGGCTAGGTAAAGATCCCCTTCAAAGTGAAGAAGAACAGGGCCGCCAGAATGCCGCCAATTGGCAAGGTGACGATCCAGGACACCACAATGCTGCCGATAACCCGAAGATCGAGCGCGCCTATACCGCGCGCCAGCCCGACGCCGATCACCGCGCCGACAGCGATATGGGTCGTCGATACGGGCATGCCGGTGCGCGAGGCCAGGACCACCGTCGCTGCGGCCGCCATCGTGGCGCTGAAGCCGCGGGTCGGGGTCAGTTCGGTGATCTTGGTCCCGATCGTGCGCATGACGCGGTAGCCGTAGGTCGCCAGTCCGGCCACGATGCCGAAGCCGCCAAGCAGCAGGATCCAGAGCGGCAGCGCGGACTTCTGCGCAACTTCGCCGCCCGATTGGACGATGCCGTAGACCGCTGCAAGCGGTCCCACGCCATTGGCGACGTCGTTCGAGCCGTGTGCGAAGGCCATCCCGCAGGCGGTAAAGAGCATCATCGGCACGAAGACCTTTTCCACGCTGGCGAAGTGGTAGTCCTTGTCGGCGGTTTCATCGATCCGGACCCGATTGATCATGGCCCAGCCGATGGTCGCGATTGCCAGGCCGAAGATAGCGGCGACAAGAAAACTCATCGGCACGCTCAGCTCAAGATTCAAGTGCTTCAGTCCCTTGAACAGGGTCACCAACGAGATGATGAAGCCAACTAAGAAGACATAAGCGGGACCCCATCGCTTGGCGCTGAGGAAGGGGTTGTCGGTGTTGAGAATCAACCGCCGGATGGAGGTCATTAGAATAAAAGCAACCGTCCCGCCTAGCACGGGCGAAACCACCCAGCTTGCCACGATCTGAGAGATCTTGCCCCACTGCACCGCTTCAATTCCTATGCCGGCGATGGCGAAGCCGACGACGGCCCCGACGATTGAGTGGGTGGTGGAGACCGGCCAGCCACGGGTCGAGGCGACCATCAGCCATACGCCGGCTGCGAGCAGCGCCGCTAGCATGCCGAAGACGAGAATCTCCGGATTGTTGGCGATTGGGCCGGGGTCGATGATCCCCTTGCGGATCGTTCTAGTGACGTGACCACCGGCGAGAGCGGCGCCGGCGAACTCGAAAATGCCAGCGATGATGATTGCCGTCATGACGGTGATGGCGCCGGACCCGACCGATGTCCCCATGACGTTGGCCACGTCGTTGGCGCCGATGCCCCAGGTCATGTAGAGACCGAAGATTATGGCGATTACAACTAATACGGTACCGTGCTGGGCAATGACATCCATCTAGGACTCCTCCACCTCGGCCGCGCGCGGTTCAGCGCGCGAGTAACAGGCGCAGCCGATTTCCGACCTTCTCGGCGTAGTCGGCCAGGTCGCCGATCCATTGAATGAGCTGATACCAGAACATCACGGAGACCGGCTTCATCTCGTCCTCTTGGGCGAAGATCCGGCGCACAAGTTCCGTGCCCATCTCATCTGTGTCGGTCTCGATCTCGTTCAATTCCGCGACCATCTCGGAAACGCGATCCGATTCCCGTCCGCGGAACCCGGTTTCCACCAGCTCGTCCAGCTCGCCGATGATCTTGACCGCTTGATTGCAGGCGTCGACACAGCGACGGGTCAGGGCTAGCAATGGCTCTCTCAGACTCTCCGGAACCTCCATCGGCCTTTCGAATAAGAGCCCGGCGATGTCCTGAGCAGTGTCCGCAATCGAGTCCTGCATGTCCAGGACCTCCAACAGGTCGCGCCGGTCGACGGGCAGGAGGAGGCTCTTGGGCAAATGCGCCCTGAGCTCATTCTTGATGTCGTCGGCTTGCTGTTCCAATTCGTAGATGTGGTCCTTGATGGAAACGACCCTTTCTTGATCGCCAGCAGACAAGGCCTCAAACAGCTCCGGGACTTGGGCGGCGCAGCGCGCTACGACGCCAATATGCTCCTGCATGGGCTTGAACGGCGAGCGTCCAAACAGACTTGTAAGGGCACTGGATTTGACCATGGACTCCCCCCTTTCTGCGCAACGTATCCCGTATCACGAGGCGGCCTTAGATTGTCGAGTTCGCAATCCGAGTTGGACTAGGGTTTCCTAGTCTATCCTGATCAGAAGCGATACAAGCGCTTGTAAATAAGGCTGATCAGGAGCCACAATACGTGCAGATTGCTCACAGTTGCCCCAGAAAGTGAATGTTCGTCATTGACTCAAATCAGGGAAATCGGATGCAGAACTCGAGACCGGGCGCGGCGTAGAGCTGGCAGTAAGGTACACGCACGTGCGGCGAACTGAGGTCCGCGTTCGGCTCTCGGCAAGGACACACTTGGTCTACGCTCCGGTCCAATGTGCCGGCACCTTGTTGGGAAAACTGGCCATTCGCACAGACGTGGTAGAGCGCGAGGCCGGCGGCGACAGGCGATCCTTGGTAGATAGCCCCTAGTTGACTACTCTGATGCGCCAATTGCGTCTGTGACCTACCGGTGGCGCCACCCAGAGCACTTGACCGCTGATGACCGAGATCCGGTTGTCGATGCGAAATCCAACGGATTCGCAAATGGCTCGAAAAACGCCGGAATGGGCGACAACCAATACCGGTGATGGCCCCTCGATCGATTCCATGGCATTTGTGACGCGCTGTCTAAAGCCCTCTTCGGACTCCACTGTCCCTGGGCCCGGGGTTGAAGGGCGATGAGCCTTGGGGCGCCCTTGGAACTCGCCCCAATGACGCTCCTTCAGGCCAGGAAGGGTGTAGGCTGGAACTTTCGTCAAGACAGAGATGATCGACGCCGTCCTCCAGGCTCGCTTTAACGGACTAGCGTAGATCGATCCCAGGGACACATTCAACAGGGCCTGTGCCGCAATTTCGGCCATGTTGCGCCCAGTGCTGTTCAATTCAGTCTCATTCTGCCCCTGCACGATGCCCTTCCGGCTCTCGTGTGTCTCGCCGTGACGTAAGAAATAGAACGGCGTGGTTCCGAAGTTGAAAGTGGATTCAACCAAGGTCTGCGTCTCCGTTAGGAAGAGGTGACCACGTTCCCATCGTGTACATCCCCGAAGGCGTCCACAGAGCACTCAAGCGTAGTGGGCGGAATTGTCAAGACGTCAATTCCAAGGCTAAGCTCGAAGCGGGGTTTCGGACGACCGGGCTAGTCACGCCTGTCCTAAAGCAGAGCCACCAGCGGGACTTGGACGCAGAAGCCTGCGATCTGCTCAATCAGAGTTCATCGGGTACGAAAGCCTGGTCGCTTAACGGCGGACGAAAATAGCCGTGGGCCTCCTGCCGCGGCGGCAGTTCAATGGGCGCTGGCGTCAAGTCCTCGTATGGAATCATGCTCAGCGGGTGCTTGATGCAGTTGAGCCGTGCGCGTTTCTTGACGTCCGCATCGACGACATACCAGGGCGCCTGCTTGATGTCCGTGTGGGCGAACATCTCGTCCTTGGCCTTGGAATATCCGACCCATCGCCTTCGCGATTCCAGCTCCATCGGCGAGAGCTTCCAGCGATTGGTGGGGCCGACGATCCGGCTGCAGAAACGGCGTTCTTGCTCCTCGTCGCTGACCGAGAACCAATATCTGATCAGACTGATGCCGGACCGCACAAGAACGCGTTCAAACTCCGGACAGGTCCGCAGGAACTCCCGATATTCTTCGTCGGTACAGAAGCCCATGACGCGCTCTACGCCCGCACGGTTGTACCATGAGCGGTCGAACAAGACCATTTCACCGGCGGCAGGAAGCTGTGGAACATAGCGTTGGAAATGCCACTGCGTCTTCTCGCGCTCGGTCGGCGTGCCCAGGGCCACGACGCGGCAGATGCGCCGGTTCATGCTCTCGGTAATCCTCTTGACGACGCCACCCTCCCCTGCGGCGTCGCGCCCCTCGAAGATCAAGACGACCTTGAGACCCTTGTGTGTGATCCATTCCTGGAGCTTGACCAGCTCGATTTGGAGTTCGGCCAGCGTCGCCTCGTAGGTCTTCGTCTTGATCCGCTTCGCCGATCATGTCGGGTCCGACTCTCCCGACGGCTCGTTCTTGGTGTTGACCAAGCTGAGCTTCGCGCCCTTCTGACTAGTACCCATATTCATGACGATCCTTCTCCACGATATAGTTGAGTTCACAAGATCAACAAACGATGTTGCTTCCGTGAACCGTCAAAGAGAGCATGGGTACAATACCCCTTGCTGTTCCAAGGTCATAGCGCTGCTGTCGAAGGCAAATACGGGGAAGGCGGATCCTCGACAAAGGGCAGGTCGACAGGGAGGTCTATGGCCGGTGCGGATCGGAAAACTTGGAGGTGTTCCTGCAGGATATTGCTCTTATTCTCTTCATCAAAACAGGCTCAACGTCACCGGCTTTCTACACCAAGACGCTAGCCGGACAGCCGCCTTGGTACGGCCCGCCACCGAATATCGGGTAGACTTTTCGCGACCGGGCCGGCCGAGGCGCGGTCGATGGAAATCACGCAAAGTCAGCAGGCATTCAGGATCCTTGACCAGGCTTTCCACGGCTCTGTCCCATTTCACATCGTGGGATTCTTTGGCTGACTATGAAAGATGCCGAAGGCCTTGTCGCTTTCGTCCTTGGCCACGGTCACGGTCGAACTGCGTCATGGCCCGCGGTAGCACATAGCGGCTCGCGCACACCTTGCTTGGCGACCGCTTAGGCCGGGAATGTCGGGCATGGAAATCGCGATATTCGTTTTGCCCCGGGCGATGTCCAGCGTAGCGCGCCTAGCTAACGTGGCCCTTTCGATCGATGCCGCCGTCGCCTGACCGAGCCGGGACCGACCCCCGGCTCACGGTCATTCTTTCCTTGGTTCGGGCCGACGGAACAGATCGTAGACTTCGTGGCGTTGTTGCTCGAGGCGCCGGTTGAAGAGCTTGTTCGCCTTGGTCTCGGGTCGCGACTTCCACGCGTCGCTCTTTTCCGCCAAGTCCTCGGCGAGCATCCAAGGATGCAAGTAGCTTCTCCCGACAAGCGGCCACAAAACCCCAAATTGCTGGTCGCTGACGAGTTCTTCGAGCCGCCACAGCTTGCTGTTATCGACGATGACGTAATCGATTTTCCCGCGGTCGAGGATTGCGGCTTCCTCGTCGCTCGTGAAATCTGCAACATCGGCCAAGACGCTCCTGAATTCGCGCACCTTGTCGAACCTCTGGTCCTTCAGCTTCTCCAACCGGTCGGTCGCGACCCCGTCCTTCTCCAGACGCTCCATCACGGAGGTTGAGATGACATATGAGGCGTCCCTGTAGACCTGTTGATTGAACACGTTTTGTAAAACGAACAAGCCAATGAAACACATGAGGCAGGAGACGATCGGCGTCGTCACCCAGCCGGAGGAGATATTCAGCAATACACCCCACTTGATGCCTCGGCCCCCCTTTAGAAGACCGATGCCAATCACTGCCCCGATGACGGCCTGCGAGCTTGAGACGGGAACCAGCGGGATCGTGGGCAGTCCGGCGCTGGCCAGCGTATGCTCCAAGCCCCGCGACGCGAATAGAAACAGGACGATTGAGTGGGAGACGACCACGACCCAAGCAGCGACCGGGGAGAGCGGAAGGAGGTCACCGCCAACCGTCAGCATGACTCGCTTCGAATAGGTGAAGATACCGACCGCGATAGCTGCCGCTCCAAGCAGGAAGAGCTGTTGGATACCGGTGAAATTGAAGATCCCCGCAACATTGAAAGAAGTAAACGGGTTGGAGGCAACAAAAACACCCATGACGTTGGCGATATTGTTGGCGCCAAGGGCGTAGGACCCGAAGGCCCCGGCGAGAATGAGGCCGATGCGGGTCCAGGAGTCTAACCGCACGATATGGATTTTGCCCCAGCGCACGACCGCCGTCGTTACCTTGAACAGAACCACGCCGATCACACCGGCCAGCAGAGGACACGCAATCCAGGTCCCGACGATTTTTGTCAAGGCCGCAGTATCAGTAGGAAATCCACTGAACAGGTTCCAACCGATGATGGCTCCGACGATCGCCTGGCTCGTCGAAACCGGCAGCCCCAGCCTAGTCATGACGTAAACCGTGAAGGCGGCGGCGAACGCCGCCATGAACGAACCGCCCAGGGCGTTTACTGCGCCCAGCTTGCCAAGGGTGTGGGAGGCACCCGCACCGCTCAACACCGCGCCCAGGGCCACGAAGACGGCGCAGATCAGGGCCGCCGTACCGAACTTGATCATTCGCGTCCCGACGGCGGTCCCGAACACGTTGGCCGCATCGTTGGCCCCGAGCGACCACCCGAGGAACAGCCCGCTACACAGAAAGATCAGGACGACGATATCCATGATTGCTGGCGCCCTAAGCGGAGCGCTTAATCGCGAAAATCATCAATTCGTCCGCGACATCCTCAGCTGAATCGGATATCCAGACGATCCGTTCTGCGAAAAACCTGAGATGTATCTTTTCGGCCAGCGACAGGTCCGTGGAGAAGACGTCGTTCTTCAGTCGGCCGATGACTTGATCGGCCTCCTTTTCGTAGTAATGCACCTTGTGCAAGTGATCCGAGACGGTCTCTACATCGCGGAAGAACGACCTCGAAGCCATCACGAGAGCCTCGACGCAGGCCGTCGTCGGGATGAGTAGCTCCTTGTAGTCCTCGCGCATGTCCTCTGGGATCTGCGGCTTCTCCGAGGAGAAGTACCACAGGGTCTCCTCGAACTTGTTGATGAGTTCGTCCAGGGATTCCAGCAGCTTGAGAATGTCGCCTCTGGTGTCGGGCATGAGCATTTCGGCATACATATCCCTCTGGATCGTTCGCCGCAGGTCGTCGGCGCGGGATTCGCTCTCGCCGACCTGATTCAATCTTTCGTCGAACCGTTCCGACGCGCCCTGATCCAGATAGGTGATCACGGCTTCCTGGAAACCGATCGCCGACTCGGAAAGCAGAGCCAAGAAATCGTCAATGTCGTCCATCAGTCTCCGGGTTCGACCGAAGAGCTTTATGGCCATGGTTCCTGCTCCTTTCGTGGTAAACTCCCAACCTGCCAGGCTGAAGCCCGCAATGCTTCGTCTTCTCCGGATTGTTTACCGGCGTCGGTCCCGGTCTTGCGAGCGCGTCCTCTGCGCCGCTGCACCTCGTCGCAGTCGACCCAGGTGCACCGTAAGCTCGCGGTTACGACCGCTCGAGATCTCGTCCCGGCAAGCATCAGTATTCTTCCGGTACGGAGGTCTGATCGCTTTTCGGAGGTCGGATGAAGCCCTCGGGGACCTGGCGCGGTGACAGTTCACCAGGTTCAGGTGTCAAATCCTCACAAGGGATCATTCTCCGGAAGTGCCGGTTGCGGTTGAGCCGCACACGCTCTCTTGCGTCAGCCTCGACCACGTAACTCGGAGCCTGCTTGAAATCCGCCTGGCCTAACATCTCGCCCTTGGCGGTGGAGTGCCCGAGCCAACGCCCGCGCGATTCCAAGTCCAGGGGCGAGAGCTTGGTATTCTCGGCCTTCGTCTGCCTCGCCATATTGACCTTCCCCAAGGCTTGCATTCACTCTCAGGATTGGCAATCAACCGCAGCCCGGATGGTTCTATCGGACAGCTTCACAAGCATAACCACAACTGTAACGTGATTGTAATGTTTTTCATCTATTTAGGTCCTTGTTCCGTTTCCCGAAGACCACACGAGCCAAACCCGAAGACCGTCCCGGGCCGGCATCGACCATTGCTGCCCAATACCTGCTTAGAGCCGAACGACTTTCCCGCAATGGGGACAGTTGACCGTCGGGGAAGAGGTCATGCGGCCCTTTGTGGCCGAGCGGCGAATGTCGTCCGCGGCGTCACTGCTGACGCCGAGTTCCTGACGCCGGGCTTCCAGGGTCCGCTCTTCCTCTTCGTCGATGACTCCGTCTTCCAGTGCCCTCTGAAAATCCTGCTCCAGCGCCTCGCGGCGGCGGCGCAATTGATCGGCGAAACCCGATGCCAGTATCCCCGCCGGCAGGGCCACCATGCCGATACCAACGATCGTGATGCAGGCACCGAACAGTTTTCCCAGGGGCGTGATCGGTGTGAGATCGCCATAGCCCACGGTGGTCAGCGTTGCCACCGCCCACCACATCGCATGCGGAATCGAATCGAAGGCTCTTGGTTGCGCTGTCTCCTCGACGAGATAGATCCCACTCGACGCCAGAATCAGAATAACGACCAGGATGAAGAAGGCGGCGAAGAAAGCGCTGGCCTCCTCGCGAAAAACGTTCAACAACATGGTCATCGCGGATGAATAACGGGTCAGCTTGAAGACCCTGAGCAAACGCAGGACTCTAAGGAACCGCAAATCGAAAGGAAGCAGAACGGAGAGGTAGAACGGTAGTATGGCCAGGAGGTCGATGATCGCAATGGGACTAACGAGATAGCGCAGCCGACTCTTCCACGCCGTTTCCGCGGCATGCCCGCGGTCCCGCTCCACGGCTGACCAGACGCGGAGGCCGTACTCGACCGTGAAGATGGCGACCGAAATCAACTCAAACGAATCGAGCGCCTTGCCGTAGGCTTCCCGAATCGGGTCCATGGTCTCCAAGATTACCGCGACGACGTTGAGCAGGATGAGAAGGATCAATCCGTAGTCACAAAGCCGGCTGGCCCAGTCACCCGCTTCCGCGACTTCCAGAATCTCGTAGGTGCGCCGACGCAACCCAGCCATTCCCCTTTCGGCCATAATGCCCTCCATCAAGCTTCGAACGAGCGGATCGCTTCGGCAGTCTGACTCCAATCCGACGTTGGCGCATCGATCCTATCGGCGGCGCAGTACACGGGCACCATATTGACCCGAATTCCCCAGATGGGTTGCTGGTTTGATCCGAGATTACCCAGATAGCACCTCTAACTAGCCGAAAACGGTAACAGATTCGGCTGTCGAAGACGATTCAGGTCTTGGTTCCCAATTTCATAGCAATCTTCTCCTTTTGATGGCCGATTATGCGACGGAACGGCCGTTGCGCCGCCAAACTCTTGAGGGGAGAGCACGCCTCGACACTCACGAAGCGTAGCTCCTCTGTCGGGAAGCCCGGATGCTTCTGAATCGAGGCCCGTCATGGCGGCAATGGAGCCGGCCGCAGCCGGTCAATCAGACACAAGATCTCGGCGAACAGTGTTCGCGGTGTGGTGATCTCTGCGAGCTGGAATGTGACATAGCGGCCGTGTCGCACATCCTTGGCACCGATCTTGATCAGCTTCTCCCGCAGCGTGGTCAGCGACCAGTGCTCGACCTCCAGCGTCAGCTCGGCGACAACCTCCTTGAGCACAACTGCTTCCTTGCGCAGCCCCTTCACCTCGGTCGACGTCGCCTCGCGGGCCGTATCGCCGGCGAGCCGCTTCTTCCCCGCTTCGAGAAACTCCTTCGACCAGCTGTAATAGAGGCTCTGGGCGATACCCTCACGGCGGCACAACTCAACAATGCTGTCCTCGCCGCGCAAGCCATCGAGCACAATGCGGATCTTCTCCTCAGCCGAATAACGCTTGCGTGTTGCCCGACGGATGTCCTTGACGACCCGCTCAGACGTCTCTTTCGGGGACCCGGATTTCTGATGGGGTGGATGCCCCCTCCCTACGGCATCGCAATGT
>JAAEOH010000092.1 GCA_024244645.1 Hyphomicrobiales bacterium | reverse complement strand
CGTCGGTTTGCCGGACGAATAGGCTGCGCGCACCATGCCCGGGCCGCCCGTCGCCATGACGACTGAGGTGCGCCGGTGTTGCATCAGTTCTGCGGTTCCCTGGATGGTCACATGTTCGAGGCACTGGATGAGCCCCTCGGGCGCACCCATCTGCTCGGCGGCCTCTGCCATGATGCGGACCGTTTCCAGACCGCACTGCACACCGCGCGGATGCGGAGCGCAGACAATCGCATTGCCGGCTTTGACCGCTGAAAGCACCTTGTAAATGATCGTCGATGTGGGATTGGTGACCGGAATCAGCGCTGCGACAACACCCATGGGCTCGCCGATAGCGGCGATTTTTGCCGCGTCGTCACGCCAAAGGACGCCGAGCGCCGTTATTTCCCTCAGATAATTGGCAACCGACAAGGAGTTGAAGAGATTCTTGACGCGCTTGTCGGCAACATTGCCGTAGCCAGTCTCCTCGACCGCGAGAACCCCGAGGCGTCTGGCTTCGGGTTCGATGGCACGGGCCATGGCGTCGACCATCGCATCGATCTGCGCCGGATCTGTGCCAAGAAATTTGCGGTAGGCTTCGAAGGCCGATTCGGCACATCGCCGGGCGGCAGCAATGGATTTCAGGTCATCGTCCATCAGCCCGCTCCTGTTGCGATTGCATCGAGCAGCCGGCGCGCATTTTCAATGTGATCAGAGTCGATGCCGATTGCCTCGAGACGACGGCCGGCACTGCCCATTTCGGCGCCCAGAACCGTGCCCGCGAGGGTGATCATCGCCTCTGTCGCCGGGACATCGACACCCGCCATGGGGGCTGCCGAAACCAAAGGCACCAGCGAGCCGATCGTCGCGCAACGCACAATGACCCGTGCTTCGTTCAACGGCGGAACGGGCCGGCTGCCTTCGCTCTTCGTGGAGCCAGCGTGCCGCTGCTGCCATTCAGCAAGGTTTGGCAGGTCCCTGACGCCAAACTTTTGCGCGACGGCCCTGCGTTCCTGCGCCATGCGGTCCATGATCGCTTCATGCTGCGGGCCGATGAGCGCTCGAAATGTATTGTTTTCGGACAGTGCGGCGGCACCGTCGGGAATGGGCGGCAAGCCGTCTTCCACAGCCGGTCCGCCGATGAGCAAAGCCGGCACCTCAACAAGACCTGACCCGTCGTCGAAGCTGCTGCGAACCGTGTTGATCGCCGGTGTGATGTTGGGCAGAAACCGCCTGAGCCCTTCAATGGCATGGCCACGGCCGGCCGGCAGTGTTGCCGCGGCAACGCCGGACGCGGCCGAAAGATGCAGTTGATTGCCGGTAACAGAGCACCAGTATGGCAGCCCCTGCACTTCGACCAGCGTGTAATCGGCGGCTGTTCCTCCAACACGCAACAGCCAGGCCGCCTCGGCAGCGCCGAAGGAACGGCCTGGCGCAAGCACCAGAACCTGGCCGTCACGGATATGATCGGCAAGCACCGTCGCGTAGGTGCGCTGTTTATGGACTGGTCCGGTGAGGAAAATCACCTGGGCGACAGCAACAGCACGGTCGAGTTCCGCCGTTGTCGTGATCGAAGGCGCATTTGCCTGGTCGACCTGGTAGTTGCCCACCGGGCCCTCACCACGCAAGGCGATGCCATGGCCGTCCCGCAGGGCATCGAGTTCTGCGCCATAGGCGGAAAAGAGCGTCACGTCGGCGCCTTCGGCCAGGCAAAGCGCTGACAGCATGCGGGCATCGTTGCCGCCGCCGAGAACCGTCACGCGGTCAAAGCGCGGCGGCGCCGAAACGTCCTCACCGCCCGGCCGGGCGGCAACCGCCTCGGCAAATTCCTGGAACCCGCTGTCCATCTGTCAGATCTTCCCTGCTGGCCTGTTCAGGAACGGTGGCAACTATTCGGCAGATCCACCGCCCAGCGTCGAGATAATCGCTTCGAGCTCATCATGGGGGCGCGGAATAACATGAACGGACACCACTTCTCCGATCTTGTTTGCCGCCACGGCACCGGCATCAGCCGCCGCCTTGACCGCGCCGACCTCGCCGCGCACAAGGGTCGAGACGAGACCGCCTCCTGCCTTGATCTAGCTGATGATCGTCACGCTGGCAGCCTTGACCATGGCATCCGCTGCTTCGATCGCGGCGACCAAACCGCGCGTTTCGATCATTCCAAGGGCCGACTGGCCGCTCACTGGTTTAGCCATTTTGTGGTTTCCTTCTGCTTGAAGATGTTGGGCGGGCGGCACCCGCCTTGATATCGATGTGATCTATGATTGCCACGACTGTTGCATCGACCGGCGAGCCGCCGACCTTTTGCGGCAACCGCGCGGCTGATCCGGTGGCCAGGAGCACGAGGTCTCCGGGGCCGGCACCACAGGTGTCGGCGGCGACAACGGCCTTTTCGATCACCGTGCCGCGCCCGTCCTCGACATTGCCCAGCAAAAGGGCCGTGCCGGAGAGGCTTGCGTCCTTGACGGTTGCTGTGACCGTTCCGGTGATGCGTGCGATTTTTATGGCGGCCCTTAGAAGTTGCCGAGGTAGCGATCAATTTCGACCGGCGTGACCTGCTCTTCGAAAAAGCCGATCTCGCGCTCTGCCTGCTGGAGAAACAACTCGCAAAGATCATCGCCAAGGACCGATTTCATGAACTCTGACTGGCGTGCCCGCGCCACGGCGTCGCCGATATTCGTCGGGATCGGCTCGGCATCGGCCTCTTCATAGGCGTTGCCGGTGGACATTTGCGAGGGCTCGATGCCCTGTTCGATACCATCAAGGCCGGCGGCCAGTTCTGCGGCGATCAGCAGATAGGGGTTGCAGTCGGCGCTGCCGTCGCGCTTTTCAGCGCGCACTGCGCTGTCGCTTCCGTGCAGAATGCGAATGCCGACGGTGCGGTTGTCGATGCCCCAGCTGGTGTTGATCGGGCAGAATGTGTAGGGCTGGCGACGGCGGAATGCGTTCGGTGTCGTGGCGCCGCACAGTGCCGTCTCGGCCATGCGTTTTTGCAGACCGCCGACAAAATTGCGGCCGGTGGCGCTGAGTTTGCCGTGGTCTGCAAAGACATTCGCCCCGTCCTTCCACAACGAATAGTGGGTGTGGAACCCGTTGCCCGACTGATCGATGAAAGGCTTGGCCATGAAGCTCGCCAGATAGCCGTGGGCAAAGGCCAGCTGTTTGACCAGCGAGCGGAACATGACGACCCGGTCTGCCGACAGCAGCGCATCGTCATAGCGGATGTTCACTTCCACCTGACCGGGCGCATATTCGGGGTTTGACTGTTCGATCGGAATACCGGCTTCGTTGATCTGCTGGCGGATCGGTCCAAGCACATGTTCCAGCTCGGCGGCGCGGGCAAGCGAATAGACCTGAATGCCCTCATCGCGCGGCTGCCGTGTTTCCGGATCAAGCAGATAAAACTCAAGCTCGGTGCCGACATTGACCTTAAAACCCATCGCAGTGCCGCGCTCGACCTGTTTGACAAGCGCCGTGCGCGGGTCGATCGGGACAGGCTTGTGATCCATGCCCTCGGCGCGGGCCATGCAAAAAGCAACCCCCGGCTCCCAGGGTAGCGCCACCGGCTTGCTCATCGGGAATATGTGCATATCCGGATAGCCATTGTCGAAATTGACATAGGGCGTATCCCAGACATCACAGGTCATATCAATGGCAAACAAAGCGATCGAAAGAGCGTTGCCGCCCTTGCATATGTGGTCCCAATGGGTCGACGGAATGCGCTTGCCGCGCATGATCCCGTTGAGGTCACCAACGCCCATGGCAACGGTGTGTGTGCCTTCAGGCAATGCGTAATCTGCACCCGACAAGATCGTTCCCTCCAAAATGCAGCCTCGAAGACCGTTCGTATTCTGAATACAGTATTCAGTAATCGATAATAATGCAAGAGGGAATTGACGATGCGCAGTGAAGCAATTGTCGTTGGCGACGGCATAGCCGGAGCCATGACCGCACTGGCCCTGGCCCGCCGCAATGTTAGGACAACGCTCGTCGACCGGTGGGAACCGGGACACTCCCGGGTCTCCTCCACGGACTACAATCGCGTCATCCGATCCATTCACGGCCGCGACGAATTTTATACGCGCTGGGCGCGCGAGTCGCGGGAGCGTTGGCTGGAATTGCAGGCCGAGACCGGCCAGAAACTGTATTACGAATGCGGCGCCCTGGTGCTGGCAACCGCGGGCCATTGCGACTGGGAGGACGCCACTGCCGAAACCTTCCAGAAGCTCGGCGTGCCGTATTGTAGATATGTCGTTACTCGCGGGACATCTCCATTAAGCTCCCAATTCGGGGACGAAGGAGATACTCATGAGCAAGGATCAGCGCGAGATCGCGCGTAAACTCCGTATTCTACGGCATGCTGAAGAGACCGGGCATGTCGCCAGGACTTGTCGGTATTTTGGTGTCGGTCGGTCGAGCTTCTATCTCTATGGACGGCTCTCCGATTGCAAGTTGATTTCAAACTGATCCGCTTGGCCCGTTGCAAACATCTATCCGGCGTCATCCGATCATATCGGAGCGCCCAAATGGGGAATCCGCTCGCGCACGCCTCTATAGCTGGTAGGCCTCAAGG
>JAAEOH010000091.1 GCA_024244645.1 Hyphomicrobiales bacterium | reverse complement strand
CCTTGAGGCCTACCAGCTATAGAGGCGTGCGCGAGCGGATTCCCCATTTGGGCGCTCCGATATGATCGGATGACGCCGGATAGATGTTTGCAACGGGCCAAGCGGATCAGTTTGAAATCAACTTGCAATCGGAGAGCCGTCTGGAGTTCCCCCGGTTTGATGGACGGTTAAACACTAGCAGAATCCAGCTGTTCAGCCACGACCTCCTTCAGATCACGGGCCTCGCGCTTCAGGCTGGTGACTTCGTTGGACGTCGCCTGACGAGTTTTATCACCCGCCAACCGTTTCTTTCCGGCTTCCATGAAGTCTTTCGACCAATTGTAATACAGGCTCTCGGCGATCCCTTCACGGCGGCAAAGCTCAGAAATCGAACTCTCCCCGCGCAGACCATCCAGCACAATCCGGATCTTCTCTTCGGCTGAAAACTTCCGGCGCGTCTTACGCTTGATCTCTTTTACGTGTTGGTCAGCCGATCCATTTGAATAGCCCCGGGTTTTGACAGGGCGGCCCAAAGCCGCCGATCCTTGTAACACTTCAGATGCCGCGATATCGGTTGCTAGCGTGCCCATGTGTCCGCTGAGGGTTGGCTTACAGCCTGGTACAGAACAAAATGGATCAGGCACAAAATCTGAAACCAGTTGGTGTTCAGAAACCAGGAATTGTAATCATGAACCAGCGACGGGTTGAAGCGTTCAGGGCGGTTATGAAGTCGGGTTCGATTACCCGGGCTGCTGAGGAAATGCGCATTTCTCAACCAGCCGTAAGCCGCCTGATAGCCGATCTGGAAAATGAGATCGGGTTCAAATTATTCGAGAGAGCCGGTGGCAATGTCACACCAACCGAGGAAGCACAAAGTCTTCTGGAAGATGTCGACTATTTTTTCCGGGGTCTGGAAGGCGTTTACTCCGCCGCCAGGGACATAAGGGAACTCAGAAAGGGTCAGGTCCGGTTGGCTGTGTTGCCCAATCTTTCATTCGATGTAGCGCCGCAGATTGTCTCCGAGTTTCTGCAAATCCATCCAGATGTAAAATTCACAATGGATGTACTGACCTCGCCCAACATCGTGAAACTGGTCGCGTCGCGTCATTTTGATCTCGGATTGGCGCAGATGGCCGACACTCGCCCGGATATCAAGATACTGGCGAGCTACCGGCTGAAATGCGTTTGCGTCATGTCACGTGGTCACGGGCTAGCGAAGCGGAGTAAAATCTCAGCCGCCGACTTGAAATCCGAGAACGTGATTGCCCTGTCTCACCACACCCTTGCGGCAGGCAATATCACGCAGAATTTCCGCAACGCCAATGTTACGCCGAAAATCAAAATAGAAAGCCAGCCCTCTTTCGCGGCTTGTGCTTTGGCGGTCAAGGACGTCGGCGTGGCGATTGTCGACCCGCTCACCGCAAAGTTTTTTGGTGAAAACCGGCTGGTGGCTGTGCCTTTTGTTCCCGACATTCCGTTTGACTTTCGCCTGATTCAGGCAGCGCATGCCAAAGGCAATCGCGCCAGCAACAGTTTTGCCGAGGAAGCAATCGCCCACTTCGATCGAATGGCTGATATCAGCAGGATTTGATGGTCGGTCCGGCTCGAAGGGCTCAGTTCATGTATGTCAGGCCGGAGATATCGATATCAGGGGCGGTCTGCGAGACGATGTCGGAGACAATTTTGGAGGCACCGCAAGCCTGGGTCCAGCCGTTGGAGCCATGTCCGGCGTTGAGATACAGATTTGCATATTGCGTCTTTCCCAATCGGGGTGGTCCGTCGGGCGTCATCGGACGAAATCCGCACCATATTTCACAATTGTCGTAGTCTATCGCATCCGGGAAGAGGGCCCTGGTGGAAACCTTCAAATTGCTGACCGCAGCTTCCGGTAAGCGCTTGTCAAACCCGGTGACTTCAGCCATGCCAGCCGAACGCAACCGGTTGCCAAGGCGTGTAACCATGATCTTGGAATGCTCATCCTGGACAGATGACTGCGGGCCGGTGGATTCGTCGTTCAATTGACCGGTGATCGAGTAGCCTTTGATCGGATAGACCGGCAGATGAATCCCAATCGGCATCATCATAGACGCCACTTCCGGTCCAAGCGCGATGACATAGGCATCGGCTTTCAGATCGCCGTTGTCGGTAGAAACATGGGTGATCCGGTCCTTGTCAACGCAAACGTCCGAAACGCTGGTGTCAAACAGGAAGTGAACACCCGCATTCTTCAACAAAACGGCAAGTTCCTGACAAAACTTGTGGCTGTCACCGGTTTCGTCATCTGGAAAAAACAGTCCCCCGGCAATTTCAACATCCGATTTCAAGAGTGCCGGTTCAATCACTTTGGCTTCGCGCGCATCCACGATGCGGTGACTGATGCCCATTCTCTCAAGGACGCTTGCGGACAACGACCCGTTTTCAACCTCGCCCTCGGTCTGAAATATTTGCAAAACGCCAGCGGCCTGGTTGTCATAACGCAGGCCGGTTTCAGCCCGCAGTTCTGTCAAACAGGCTTTGCTGTAGTGCGCAATTCGCTGCATCGTAGCCTTGTTAACCTGAAATTTTGCTGTTGTGCAGTTGGCCAGAAAAGCAGCCAGCCATGTCCATTGGCGCACGTCCATTTTCGGACGATATTTGAGGGGCGCCGAGGCCTGAAACATCCATCTGATCGCCTTGAGAGGCATGCCGGGCGCCGCCCAGGGCCCTGCGAAACTCGGGCAAACACCGCCGGCACTGCCGAAGCTGGTTTCCATCGCCACCGACGACTGGCGCTCTACGACGGTGACCTCATGGCCTGCTTTGGCGAGGTACCACGCACTTGTGACGCCGACGACTCCGGCACCAATAACAAGAACTTTCATGACTATTCGGCGGCCAAACGCGCGGCATTGACTTTGAAACCATATCTTTCCGTTGCTCCCGAAAGGGCCGATGCATCAATCCCCTTCTGAAGAGCGGCACCGGTCAAGGATCGCAACGGCTTACGCAGCGGGCCCGCAGGCAGACCGACAGCTTGCATCAGCGACTTGATCGATACCGGGTTAACCGCTGAATATGCAAAATGCAGCATGGCAAGATTATCAAGCCACGCCTCGCGGCAGGCAAACGCATCCTCGCCGTTTTCCCAGGGTTTCGAGATGGTAGCCATCTCCTGTGGAATAATATTGCCTGTCATGTTTGCGGTACCGTGACCGCCCAAAGCCATGGTTGGAATGACCAGACCCAGATTCGGCGAACAGCAGCACATGATGGCCATATCGGGCTTTGCGGCGCACACCTGCGCAACCTGCCCAACGCGGGTGGTCGATTCCTTCAAAACAACCATATTCGGATGTTTGGCCAGTTTCAGCAAATTGTCCCAATGCAGGTCGGTCTTGACACGGGGTGGATTGTTGTAGAAGCCCATGGCCAGGTCAGCGCTGTCCAGCACTTCCATCGCGTAATCGGTAATGGCGTCATTGTCGGCGCAAATATAGGCCGGTGCCGCCATTATTACACCATCGGCACCTTCGGCCTTGGCGAACCTTGTGTATTCGATGGTGGTCTCGGTGTTGTTGCCCGTCACGCCGTAGTAGAACTGCATCTTGCCGGTGTTCATTTTCGACGTTTCGGAGATGATCATTTTGCGTTCTTCCATACTCAGCATGGAAACTTCGCCGGTTGACCCCATGAACAAAACGGCTTCCGTGCCATTTTCTTCATGCCATTGCAACAACGTACGAAAACCCTCGATATCTACATATCCATCGCAATTCATGGGCGTTATCAGGGCCACAAATGAACCCTTGGGCTGGACGTGCGCCATGACTGGCTCCTCTCGATAATCAACTTCGGCAATAAATCGATTGCCCGCATCACTGCCAGTACATTATCGACAGTGTCTTTCGAAAATCGAATTCAAAATTCCAGCACTGTCATAACGCATTGTTATGCCGCCAGCGGAAACAGGGCGGTATTTGATGCGCTGTGTTCCCGTTGTTGAGAATATTTGGCGAGTTTACAAGTTGGGCCGCGCTGCAAATTCGATATCGGGCATCGAAATCAGTGTCTTGAAAATCCGTTTTGCTGCTGTTCAACGCCAAATTGAGCCTGTTTCCACCAAATGACTGCTTTCGCGAGAGCGCGATGCAACATTGGCCGGTTCGCTGAAAGGCAGCTAGTGAGATCACGGAGCGAGCGTAACCCCAACAAGGCCACGACCCGCGTGTCAATCAACAGGCCGGATACATATGAGCGACTTCCGAGAACATGCCAGAAATCATTTGCGAACAGTAGCCGGTACATACATATGGGCCGTTCTCGGAAGTTTGCTGAGCCTTTTGGATAGCAATTCAGGAGCCTTAAGCGGGCTTTACCTCGTTCACCTCGATGATCCGCTGGAGTGTGTTGGCTGTGAAATATTTCGCATGAAAGTTGGGAGAGTAGATTGGACTAGGGTGTTTCCTGATCCTGGTGCAGGCCGTTGTCTAAAAACTGTAGATATGTCGGTACTCGCGGGACATCTCCCATAAACTCCCAATTCTTGGACAAAGGAGATGTTCATGAGCAAGGATCAGCGCGAGATCGCGCGCAAGCTTCGTATTCTGCAGCACGCTGAAGAGACCGGTCACGTCGCCAAGACCTGTCGATATTTTGGGGTCACGCCCTGACCGAGGATGATGTACCGGTTGAGCCAGAGATTTTCGCGGCACCGAAAATTTTGGGTGAAAAGGACGGCTCCGGCTAGGAGTTGGTGCCATTTCGCTGCGTGCACAATAATTGCTGCTATTTGTGCTCTGCCTGCCTCCGGATGTCCTGTTTCCCAATGCATTGAGCACCAAACGACAGAATTCCGGTGTTGTGCAGCGGAATAATGGTGAGCCGCCAATGGCGGCAATGGGCCAGACGAGGGCAGGGGAGTTGACACCAGAGATACCGAACCGACAATCACCTATCCACAGGCCGCTGAAGCTGTATGTCGAATTCATCGCTGGATTTGTTCCAGTAAAATCAGAAGCCTATCTGTTTGACGGTATTTCCGACGGTATGCGCGAATTGCCGCAGGTAAATATCTCATGAAATCAAAGAGTTGACTGTTCCATTGACCATCGAGTGGGAGTCATTGCAGCAGCGGATAAAGGTACTCCTTTTGCAGCGTGTAACTAAAACATCCCAAAGACTCCAGTAGACACAGTGCGGCCTCTGGCGTCCGAACAGCCAACGCTTGATACTAAAGCGGTCTGAAACTCTATACGATCCATCGTGGGGTAGGTTCGGGGTTATTTGCGGACCCTAAGGGGTGGGCGTAAGTTAGACTGCCGACACCACAAACACGAAAACCGTAGCGTTTTCAGTCTGGGGTTTCAAGCGGTAGCGGTCTCCCGCTACCATCGGTCCCCCCGACGCGGAAATCCTCATATTCGGATAGATTTTGGGTGCGTCCGTGGGTACCGCAAGGCGCCAGGGCGCGCTGAGTGTCAGATGACCTGTGTGGTCTTGACCAACAACAATCTTGTGAACCAAATCCCGTATCGTTGATGCGGCGTCCACATTGTCAGAAGAGATGCCATCGCCGAACGTTCTGGACAGATTTGTGACGCTTGGCCGCCGCCCACCGAAGGCACAGGTTATAGGTTTGCATCCTGTCGGGTGCCCTGATCATTTCAAGGGGTGCAATCCTGGCAACACCGTCGAGATCAAGGATCGGATCCATGACCGACTGCCCGCCACTGGACTATAATGGAAACACCACCAGAATGACCGGCACGGAGACGGCCAAGACCAGGACTTCGAGCGGCAGGCCGGTGCGCCAGTAATCACCGAACTTGTAGCCTCCGGGACCCATGATCAGCGTGTTGTTTTTGTGTCCGATCGGCGTCAGGAAGGCGCAGGATGCCGCGACGGCGACGGCCATCAGGAAACCGTCGGGATTGGCGTCCAGACGGGCCGCGATATCGACGGCGATCGGCGCGCCGATGACGGCCGTCGCCGTGTTGTTGAGGACATCTGAAAGTGTCATGACGACCAGCATCAGCGCGGTCAGCACGACCCAGGACGGCAGGCCGGACGCCAGGTCGACGATCTCGCCGGCGATCAGCTGTGTGCCGCCGACATTTTCAAGCGCGACGCCAAGCGGGATCATACTGCCTAGAAGCACCACGACCGGCCATTCGATATGGTCATAGACATTGCGGATCGGGACGATATCGAGGATGACGTAAAGGGCGACGACAATCGCCAAAGCGGTGGCGAGATAAAGCAGGCCGAAGGCAGAGACGGCAATGGCGGCCGCGAAGACACCGACCGCCAGCCACGCTTTGCGGTGCTGCGTGACATTGAGGCCGCGCTCGGCCAGCGGCAGAACGCCAAGCCAGTTGGTCACGTCCGGCAGCCGGTCGGCGGTGCCCAGCAGCAGCAGAATATCACCGGCCCGCACGGTTTCATGCCGGACCCGCTTGGAGAAACGCTTGCCCTTTCTGGAAATGCCGAGCAGCGTGACGCCGCGACGCGCGCGCAGCCGGATGGAGATGGCCGAGCGGCCCGTTATGCGCGACTCGCGCGGCACCACCACTTCCATCAATGACAGATCTCCGGCAGCCGCCTCTTCGCTGGGACGTTCGCCGAAAAACTCCAGGCCAAGCGACCCGCGAAAGCGGTCTATGTCCTCCGCCGCCGCCTCGACGACCAGCATGTCCTTGGCGCGCAAGACCACGGTTGATGAAAAGCCACCCAGTCTCTTGCCGTTTCTGATGACACCGAGAATGGCGACATCATCCTCATCACCCACCGGGTAAAGGTCGCGAACCTCCTGACCGACCGCTTTGGAGGTCTCCGGAACGACGAGTTCGGCGAGATAGCCTTCAAGCGCCCGCAGATTTTCCGCTGGCGCATCATCGCCGTCGCCTTTTGGGATCAGGCGCCAGCCGATCGTGGCCACATAGGCGATGCCGACCACCGCCACGGCGGCGCCCACAGGGGTGAAATCGAACATGCCGAAAGGCGCGCCGAGGGCACGCTCCCGAAAGGAAGCGATAATAATGTTGGGCGGCGTGCCGATCAGCGTGACCATGCCACCAAGGATCGTTGCGAAAGAAAGGGGCATGAGTGTGCGGCGGATGGGACGTCCTGCCTTCTTCGCGGCCTGCAGGTCAACCGGCAAGAGAAGCGCCATCGCTGCGACATTGTTCATAAACGCCGACAGCACCGCCCCGACACCGCTCATCATGGCGATATGGCCCGCCGTGCTTCTGCCGGCATCAATCAGTCTGCGGGTGATAATATCGATGGCGCCGGAATTGAGCAGCCCACGCGAAACGACCAGCACCAACGCGACGATGACTGTCGCCGGGTGACCGAAGCCGGAAAATGCCTGCTCGGTGGGGACAAGGCCGAGGACCAGGGCGACCAGCAGAGCGCAGAAAGCAACCAGATCGTAGCGCCAGCGACCCCAAAACAGCATCGCGAACACGGCTGCGAAAAGTGCAAATAACTCAGCCTGTTCAACGCTCATTTCCCGGACCTCTGAATCCTGCTGTCGCCGCGTAACAATACGTCATCGATAACAGCTTCAGGTCTGGAAACAAGCGCGCTGGTGGTTCTGAACGGTTCATTTGCCAATTGATTGGGCAAACCGACACAACGTCAGCATGTCATGACCAGGGATAAGACCATTGTGGAGCCGGGTAGCCTGTACCGATGGACTGCAGTAGATTTTGTGCGTGGCAACTAATCCGATTCGGATCAGATAATGATGAAAACTCGGCTGCGAATACCAGTTACAATACTGATGAGAATAAGCTGTCGCCCTACGGCGGTGCGGGTATGTTCGACAGGATCAGCCAGGCGCTGCAGGCAAACCGCAATGGTTCGCCTTGATGGTTGTACTGGCACTTGTCCTGCTGCCGGTGGCGGTTTGGCTTGACCTGAAACATTTGTCGAACGAGGCGCTGACGCGCCAGGCAACCGATTTCAACTCCGTGATAACTGAAATCCGGAGTTACTATGCCCGCAACGTCGTGGGACGCATCCAGCAAAACAACGGTCAAAGCGTCGCCGCACATAACTACGAAGAGATTGCAGGCGGCATTCCCATACCCGCAACGCTTTCCATCGAGCTAGGTTCAATTGTCGGCACCAAAGGCAACAAGATCCGCTACCGTTTCGTGTCGGACGAGGTGTCCGAAAGCCGGTCTCCGCACAATCTCGATGCATTCGAGATTTCCGCACTTGCGGCGTTTCGCAGCGGTGCAAAATCGCCGAACGAGCCAGTCACTGAAATATCGGGTTCGCTTTTGAACCGGCAGGTGCGCATGGCCGTCCCTGTCATCATGGGGCAATCCTGTGTTGCCTGCCACAACAGCCACCCCGAAAGCCCCAAGAATGACTGGAAGGTCGGTGACATCCGCGGAATGCAGGCCATTTCCATCAGCCAGCCGATGGCGGCGAATATCCTGTCCTTCAAGTACCTGCTTATCTATCTGTTCGGTGCGGGTGTCGTCGGCATCGCGTTTATTGCCCTGCAATGGCGACAGGCCAGGCAGTTCCTGTAGATTAATAATGATCTGGAGGAGACAAATTCGTTCCTCGCGGCAATATCACTCAAAATTTCCAAATATCTGTCGCCGCAGGTCTACAAGTCGATCTTCAGCGGCGAGCGCGATGCGGTGATATCGACAGAGCGCAAAAAGCTGACCATATTTTTCTCCGATATCAAGGACTTTACGGTTACGACCGAGAGGCTTCAGCCGGAAGAGCTCACCAAATTGCTGAATGAGTATTTTACGGAGATGACCGAGATCGCGCATGCACACGGCGCAACGGTGGACAAATTCATCGGTGATGCAATTTTGGCTTTTTTCGGGGATCCGGAAACAAAGGGCCCCGCCGAAGATGCCCAGGCCTGTCTGGAAATGGCGATCGCGATGCAGCAGCGCATAGTGGAACTGTGCCGCGGCTGGCGCCAGCGCGGCATAGAAAATCCGTTTCAGGTGCGAATGGGCATCAACACCGGGTATTGCAATGTCGGCAATTTCGGAAGTGCGGATCGGATGGACTATACAATCATAGGCGCCGAGGCAAACCTGGCCGCCCGACTGCAGTCCATAGCCGAGCCCGGGGGCATCGTTCTCAGCTATGAGACTTTCGCGCTTGTTGAAAACGTCGTGAAAGCGCACCCGCTCGAACCTATCACGCTCAAAGGGATCAGTCGCGAAGTCGTGCCCTATGCGGTGCAGGATGTTATTACCGATGGTCCGGCCTTGGACGTTCTTGAACAGAATACAAACAGGTTTCAACTGCGTGTGGATTTTGGCGGGCTTGAAGTGGGGGAGGGGCAGGAGATCGAAGCAGCACTCAAATCTGCCCTGGACGAGTTGAACCGGAAGCGTGTGCTATCCACCTGAAACCGCGACAACTGCCGATGCGCCGGGCATATGCATGATCCGGACAACCGACCCGATGGTTTCAAATGACGACACGACCGTCCGCAGCAATCCAATTTCACGATGTGAAATTAGTTGGTTTTGTGGTCAATCAATCGGGCTACCCGGTTTATGATCCGCGTGAGCATAGAAAACCGTGGAGCTGTTAAGTGTCCGTGTTGGAGCCAAATCCGTCCCCGCCATTCAATATTTCCCGTATCAGCCATGTCGTGCTGACCAGCCGGGATCTCGACAAGACCCGGACTTTTTATGAAACGGGTCTGGGACAGGAGGTCACGGCTCACGATCGCGATCGCTTGTGTCTGCGCGCGATCGAGGAAACCGGTCATCACTCGCTTGTCTTCGAGAAAACCGACACTGACGGGCCGGGCCTTTGCCGCCGCATCGGCTATCGCGCATATACGGATGACGATCTGAAGCGGGCGCATGAGTATTTCAACGGGCGCGGAGAAGCAGCCGAATTTGTTGAACGGCCCTATCAGGGGCTGACATTGCAGCTTCACGACGGCGTTGGCGTTCCGATCGAATTCTGCGCGATGATGGATCAGGATGAATCGCGCATGCAACGCTTCCATACGCATGCCGGCGGACGGCTGGCGTTTTTCGATCACATCCAGATTGCCTGCCACGATCTTGGCTTCCGCCTGACCGAATATACGGCCAATGACGGCACGGACGATATGTGGGGCGTGTGGCTCAAGCGCAAGAACAACACACAGGATGTGGTGTTCGGCAATGGGCCCGGTCCGCGGCTGCACCATTTCGCCTACCACACACCGGAGGTGGGCAGTGTTGTACACGCTGCCGATGTGATGGCCTCGCTCGGACTTGCCGACACAATGGATCGCGCGCCCGGACGCCACGGAATCGGCAATGCGTTCTTTATCTATTTTCGCGACCCGGATGGACACCGCATCGAAATCTTCACCAGCCATTACAACGTGATCGATGTCGATCACCAACCCAAGCGGTGGGATCTGAGTGACACGCGGCGCTCACAGCTTTGGGGGTTTCCGGCGCCGAAAAAGTGGTTCTTCGAGGCCAGCGAGTTTGAAGGCGTGGAGGTTAGAAAGCCGCTTATGGAGGCGACGCCCGTAACGCTTGAATCGTTTCTCGAGAGCTGGTGATCTGTGATGAGGTTTGGAACGATCGATGAAAACAAAAAGCGCGTCGTTGTCCTTCAGGGCAATGACTGCAAAGGTTGGTACCGGCGGCGCCGGTGGAATACTGGAATTAACCATACAAAGCGTTCATGACAAAGCACTTGTCGTCTGGCTCGCACGCGCGGTTGATACCGTTCAGGGCATTGCTTCGGATGGTCTGGACTGGGCCCCGCCATTGCCCGATCCGTCGAAAATTCCCGGTGTTGCCTTCAACAACAGGGAACCGATGAAAAAGGCCCATCGCGATCAGACTGAGCTGATTTCCTTCGCCACCACCGGAAAAGGTGCCGGCCTTTTCAAACGCGGACACAAAAGTCTTCTGATCGACGAGGAAACAGGTACGATCGGCATTGCATGCCATTGGGCGAATTGTGCAATCCGATCAAACATCAAAAAAGCGGTACATAATGGTTCTTTCGATCAACCCTGAAGATGTGCCGCAGCACAAGAACCCGATCCCCGCTGCTGCACTCCATCGCGGCATCCTCGTCAGTTCGGCAATTTCGGGTCTGGATCCGGGCACTTACTCCTATTCGGAAGATAAGGCAGAGCAGGTGAAGCTTGCCTTCAAACACCTCCATTCCATTCTGGATGCTTCGGGTGGCGGCGCACAGGATATCGTCAAGATGGATCTTTACTTTCGCGACAAATCGGATCGGGCGCTGGTCAACCCGCATTGGCTTGCAATGTTTCCGGATGACGCCGCGCGCCCGGCGCGGCAGGCACACCGCGCCGATTTGCCAGAGGGCTGCTGTCTGCAAATCAGGATATTTGCCGTCATGGCGGATGGGTAGATCATGGCTTTGAACACGTCCTTGAATATCGGCATGCTGGGTTGCGGTGAGATGGGAGCCGCCATCGGCGGCGCATTTGTGGCGGCAGAATTCGGTGTCAGCACACCACTTGATGGACGCAGCGATGAAACCCGCATTCGCGCGCGCGAGTGCGGTCTTTCGGAAGCCGAAAATACCGAAGCCATGGTTGCAGGGGCTGATATTGTATTTTCCGTCCTGCCGCCCTCACAGGCTGCGTCCGCTGCCCAGGAGGTGGCACGCATTGCCAAGGCGATCCGGCGGCCATTCACCTTTGTTGAAGCCAATGCCGTGTCGCCTGATACGGCACGCTCAATGGCTGAGTTATTCGAGGGATCAGCTGTCCGGTTCGTCGATGGTGGACTTGTCGGCGGGCCGCCGGGCACCGGCAGGCGTCCCCGACTTTATGGTTCCGGTTACGAGTGCAGCGCGTTGAAATCACTGGATACGATTGCGTTCGATCTCATCCATTTGAGCGATGAGATTGGACAGGCCTCGGGTTTCAAGATGGCTTATGCGGCTTTGACCAAAGGCATGAACACGCTTTTGACCGCCGGTCTTTTGGCAGCCGAAGAAATGGGTTTTCTCTCCATCTATATCGCCGAACTGGAAAGCAGTCAGAACCCATTGCTGAAAAGAGCGGAGGCCAACGTTCCGCGCCTGCCGGCCGATGCGGCGCGCTGGACCAGGGAAATGGAAGAAATCCGCGACACGTTTCAGGAGTTGGGGTTGCCCGGGGGTTTCCACCAGGCTGCTGCAGATATCATGGATCTACTTGCCAACTCGCGCTACGGCACGGAAACGCGCAGAACGTTGGACCGAAGGCGAACTATGCAGCAAACAATCAAGGATGTTTCCGCCGACAGGCAACGTCGTACGCACAAGCCTGAGCAGGAGCATTAACCAGGCAATTGTTAGTGCAGGCGGTTGGTCAGCGTATTCTTCAACAATCTCAGGTCTTCACTTACGGCAGACACGCCATCAAAACCACATACGCTTCCAGCTGCAGCATCGGTTAGGTTTGACAGCCACAAACAAAACCCGCCCCTTATTCATATGCAGGGGCGGGTTTGTGCTTTAAATTCCGGCGTGCCGAATACCCACGCAGGAGTAGAGCCGGCAACTTGAATATCCGGGAAACGATCTTTGTCGCATCCCGGCTGAATTTATGCGCCCAGGCTGTTAGCGCCAGTGGCACTTGGTCGTATAGACTTGTCCTCTGGAGTTGCGGTACTGGCACCGGCCGTCCGCTGTTGTTGCCAGATAGGTGCCGAAGCCGCCGATCAAGGCACCGACCACAGCGCCGCCGGCACTGTTTGTCGCGATTGCGCCAACAGCGGCGCCAACGCCTGCCCCCGAAGCCGTTTTTTCCGCAGTCGTACATGCCGTCAGTGATGCGGCTGCAACAATTGCAATTACCAATGCCTTCATTTGTAAACTCCTGTTTTGCAGTCCCCTTTGGAGTCTTGCCTGTATGCGGGTGGGCACTACGTTGTGTGGAACCGATTTGCTGGTGGTTTCATACAGGCATCTGGATATCCGAAATCCAAGGCTCTCGGGAAACCGGCCAACCGTCCGTATTGGACCTTATGCCGAATCCCGAAGAACCTAAACCCGGAAATTCTACAGCCAGTGGCAGCGGGTCGTGTAGATCTGGCCTCTTGAGTTGCGGTACTGGCAATTGCCGTCGCCGGTCGTCGCCAAATATGTGCCGAAGCCGCCGATCAACGCGCCGGCTACCGCTCCCCCGACGCTGTTTGTCGCTGCGCCGCCGATCACAGCACCCAGCCCTGCACCTGAAGCGGTCTTTTCCGCTGTGGTGCATGCGGTCAGTGACATGGCTGCCAGAAGTGCAATTATCAAAGCCCTCATCGATTCACTCCTTAATTTGCCGTCCATTGTGCCGTGACGTCTGGGCACAGGCGGGTGGTCGGTCGGGTTTAATGGCATGTCTTAAATGCGCAAAGACATACGCGGTGTAGTATCGAAACTCCCGATGGTTAGGTCAAGACTTGAAAGCCACAGAAGCAATCGCCTCAACAATCACCGGATATACAGTCGAATTCTTACAGACGTATTTGTGCAGGATTTGTACAGTTGCTCGCCGAAACCGTTTGTTTTGTGACAGGGTTCACCTGAACAAGGAGTTTGATCGCCACGAAGATCCGCTGCAGTGCGGGTAGCAATCTGCCTTCGCCCGCGGGCAAGGGGTAACTGGCCACCGGCCTCTTGTCTGGCAGTCAGATCTTGTTTTCGCCGTCGCCAAGCATGCGCAGACTGGCAGCAAGGCCCTCGACGCTGATCGTGTAAGTGACCGGTTCGCTGTCAGTACCGTGGACAGTGGCGGTGGTCTGATCCGTGTTTAGCAGTGTCTCAACAAATTTCGGATTGAGTTCGGCGGCGGATTCGCAATATCCGTTCACGCATTTTGAATAGGGCAGGGTAAGTGGTTTCTGGCCGCTGGTTTCAAGCACTATTCCCTGCTTGATCATGATGCCGGTCGCCGTTTGCCAGCGGGCACTCATATTGCCGTTCTGGTCGACCGCTATCTGCCAGGAAAACATGACTTTCCCGCCTTCGGCGACCTGATGCGTTATTGTGCAGCTGTTTCCGGTAACCGATCTTCTGTCACATTTGTAGAGCCAATGGCCAATCGCGATACCGGTTGCCTGAGCGATGACACCGTTCGGGTCGGTTTTGACAGTGGAAAGGTTTCGTTGTTGCGCAGTGTCGCTGTTGCCGGGCAGGAATTTGTCCGCCCAACCGGTCGATGCCAATGCAGACCGAAATGCAGACGGCAGTTGCGTCAACAGCATGTCCAGTTGTTCTCTGGGCAGTACAAAGGTTGCGAACGCGGTCGCGAACAGGGACAGCATCAGGACAAATATGAACAGGAAACGCATCGGACTACTTCAAACTATGAAAAGCCCACCCCGTGCGACCAACAGGGCAATTTCAAGGCGTAATCCCGGGAAGAACCGCAATCGGCCTGTGGATTGACCGGGAGTCATACAATTTGATCGAAAACAACAATGGCTGGCCCGGTGATTTCACACCGGCCAGCCATTGTAGATCAATTCAGCGGGGGAGCAGCACCCCAATCAGTTTTGAAATGGCGAACGCAATGCCCACCATCGGATCTTCTTACCAGTTCTGAGGCTGCCACAGGCTGATGTTGAAACCGATCTTGACCGCGTTGATCGGGTCGTTGTCAACCGTATATACGCGGCCGCTCGGCATGGCCTGGGACTGCGATCCGCCGAAATCCATGTAGGAATACGCGGCAAAGAAGGTGACCCGGTCGGACAAAGCGGTTTCAACGCCGGCGCCGGCAACCCAGCCGGTCTCCATGCCGCCAATTGTCATTCCGTGGACCGGTCCTAACCCGGTTGACGTGAAATCCGTGGTCAGATCGGTGATCGCCAGACCACCATGCGCATAAAGGAGTGCGACGTCGTTCCACAGCCATCCGACACGTCCCCGCACCGTGGCGATGTAATTGTACTCTGTTTTGAAGGTGATCGTGGAGGCACCGGCAAATACTCCAGTCTCCGACATGCCCGTCAGGGCGATATCCGCGATGGCGCCGAATACGAGATTGTTGTGCTGATAATTGTAACCGACCTGGATGCCGCCGAGCAGCCCGTCCATATCCTGGGTAAAGGAAAATGCCGGTCCGGGGCCCGTGGCGGTCCTACTGACTGTTGAGTCGGTCCATCCGTAGCCGGTGTGAAGGCCAATAAAGACGCCATCCCAGCTTGCTGCCGGCGCTGGGGCAGGCGCTATGATCGTCTCTTCGGCAACGATGTCAGCGGCGTCGGCCCCACCAATTGCAATGGCGTATACAGCCATTGCGGCACAGATAGTTTTCACGTTCATTTGGAAGTTTCCCGTCAAAAAATAGGTTATGAAATTCAAAAAAATAAAAACAAATATTGTAACGTTGTTTGAGGCAATGGAAGAGCAAATGCGGATATTGGTTATATAGCCGCCTACTGCGTCAATTATGCCACTTGATTGTCAAGGAGCGATTTATCAAATCCCCAAAAATGTGACCCTGTGACGCAACTGAACTGATATTTATCAAGCATTCAATCGTTAGATGTCACCGGTAAGACTGCCACCTCACTACTTTAATAGATTCAAAAATCAACGAACTATCAGCTATGCCCTGGATTCGTCTTTTGCGTCCACGGTTTGGGTTTCGCAGGCATCGCCAAAGCAGACCTCGAACACACGTACCCATCCATTGTTGTAGTGGTCGCGCGCCTCGCCGCCCCGGTCCCCCAGAGCTTCCCAATTGCGGTGTTCGAGGGTGACCTGTGTTTTGGCCGGCGCCAGCTGATCGAAGCGCACTTCGACCTCCGTCTGATTTTCAACCGGTTCGGCGACATGCCATGAAAAACACAACACCCTGCCAGGCTCGTAAGTCTTGATCGAACCCCAGTGCAGTTCCTCGCCGTTAGCAGTTGTTTCAACAATCCTGCCGCCGACCCGTTGTTCAATTGTGACTGATTTGGCCGGTTTGCCGAGCCGTCCGGCGGAAAGCGAATGCTGGTCCAGCGGCCACCAGTCGGTGGTGCGTGCGGCAAAAATGTGGAAGGCAGTCTGCGCGTCGCAGGGAACCACAATCAGTTTCTTAATCAGATCTACCATTGTCTTCTCCCATGTGACGGTGAACCTCTTCGGCATAGGCACGCAGCACATCGTCCCAGAACGTGTCGAGATAGGTTCTCAATTCAGAAAGCCCCTCGCGCCGAATAACGTAGTATCGGGCGGTGCCGTGCGGTGTCGCTGAAACAAGCCCGGCTTCCTGCAGTACTTTCAGATGTTGCGAGACGGCGGGACGGCTGATCGGCTGCCGGCCGGCGATATCGGATACCGTTCTAGGGTGTTCGCGCAGCGATTCCAGGATGCGGCGGCGCGATGGATCCGCAAGTGCCGTCAATGCTGTTTCGTAAGTCATGACTTACGGTAAGTGGCTGCTTACAAAGAGTCAACGTGTCTTTACAGACCGATTTCGCGGATAGGGTGGTCAAAAAGCGCGTTGAGGCCGGGCCAGCCAAAAAGTGGCAGCTTTCCAACTAGCCCATTGGTCGCGTGACGCTTATTATGGGATCGCCGCCCGGGCGGTCCCATTTTTGATTGAGGGTGCGATGATCAGGCTCTATTCCATTCCGCCAAGCCTCTACAGCGCCAAAGTGCGCATTGTGTTGCGGGCCAAGCAGTACGACTGGGAAGACATTCCGCCACCGGGCGGATATGGAAGTGAGGCCTACAGGGAAATCGTGCCCTCCGGGACCCTGCCGGCCATCGACCATGGCGGCTTTGTGCTGGTCGATTCAGAGGCGATCAACGAATATCTGAACGAGCTTGCCCCAGGGCCGCGGATGTGGCCCGAGGATATTGTGGAGCGCGCCCGGGCACGGGCTCTTTCACGCTTTCACGATACGCGGCTGGAGCCGTCGGTACGGGCGCTGTTCAGCCATGTCGATCCGGCCAGGCGCGACGAAGAATTTGTCGCCGCGCAGGCCGGCATCATTGCTGAAAGGCTCGAACAACTTGCGCGCATGGTCACCCCTGCGCCGCTAATCGCAGGCGAGCGGCTCAGTCTTGCCGATTGTGGTTATCCGATCACCTTTACGTTCCTTGATATGCTGAACGGGCCGATGGGGCTGAATATCGAATTTCCGGATTCGATTGCGGTCTATTTCAGCGCCCTTCAGCGCGAACCGAACGTGGCCGCTGAACTCGACAGCTACAGGCCGGCCCTTGCCGCGTGGGTTGAAGCAACCATAGGGTCAAGCGATGAGGTTTGACCTGAGCACCTGGCAGGAAATCGATACCTATCTCGAAACCCGGGACGGGGTGCTGCTGCCGACCGGTTCGACCGAACAACACGGCTCGATCGGACTGATCGGCACGGACAGCCTGTGCGCTCAGGACATTGCCGAGAGTGCCGCTGAGATTGCCGATGCAATCGTTGCGCCGGTTATCGGCTACACGCCGGCTCCGTTCAATATGAGTTTTCCTTGAACGCCGTCGGTGTCGCCCGAAACATTCGGCCGGGTGGTGGAGGAAGTCGCCGACGGGCTGATCCATCACGGTTTTGGTCACATCTACGTTCTCAACGGCCACGGCGCCAATCTGGAACCGGTGAGAAATGTTCTGGCTGGCAAAGCGGCAAAAATCCGCATCAGGAGCTGGTGGGATTTTGAACCGGTGAATGTGCTGCGCAATAAATGGTACGGCGATTGGGAGGGCATGCACGCGACGCCTTCCGAGATTGCCATGACCCAGGCGCGCTACCGAAGGGTTGAGAAGGAAGGGCTCGCACCGCCCGAAAAGCTGTCGTCGGAGTTTATCAAAGCCCATGCCGGAGATCGTCACGGTCCGCCAGATGAGCACAGAGCCCGGTTTCCAGATGGGCGGGTCAGCTCCCATTCGTCGCTTGCCACACCTGAACAGGGCAGGGCATTGTTCGAAGCCGCCTGCACGGCCGTGGCCGCGGACTACACAGCCTTTGTCGAAGATTCGCTCTAGCGGACCGATAAATTTTCATCCAGGAAAGTCTTGATGCGATCGGCAGTGTCCCGATGCGACGCCGGGTCGTGTTGCAGCCAGTGTCGGCTGCCACCGGCACCTTGAACGGAAAAGCCCTCTTCAAAATCGATGTTATCGAAGCCGTGAAATGCACCCGGATATGTGACGAGCTCGAATTGGTCGAATGACTGGTTACGCTCCGCCAGTTGGAGACAAAGTTCCGGCGGGGTCCAGTCATCAGCTTCGCCGATCAAAATGAGTGTCGGCAGGTCGAATTCGCGATCTGCTATGCAATAGGGATAAAATGCAGCGGCAACGCGGAACTTGTGCTCAAAGCGCTGCGAAATGCCCCGCATGTTGACGGCTTCCAAAGCAGAAATCCCGCCATGCGACCAGCCGATGACACCGATACGTGCCGGATCGACGTCTGGCATGCCCCGCAGAAAGGCAAGAGCGCCATAGGCATCCAAAGCCCGTTGCGCGGGCGAAGTCGGACGCGTGTCAAATGTGCATACGCGCATCACGCTTCTGGGTCGGAAACTGTCCATAATCAGCGTGACATAGCCCTGTTCGTTGAACTCGGACGCCCAATCGAAATGCGCTTGCTGAAGGCCGCCGCAGCCATGCATCAGAACGACGGCGGGAAAGGCGCCCTTTCCCGCGGGTTTGCCCAAATGTCCCCATATGGGAAACCCCTCTTTCTGCGTGATGCCACTTTCGTTCTTGGCCGTTGCGGGCAGGATCGCACTGTTGAAGTGAACCACTTCTGCGCCGGACGCATTGCTGTGAAAGACCAAGGCTGCCAGCGCCGCTGCCACCATTGTTTTCAGCCATAGTTTCATCATTGGCGACCCAACCGGAATTTGCATATTGCCCTGATTCACAAATATGGGTGCTTTGCTTGTCGACAGCAATGGCAATCGCGGGACAGCAGGCAGGGAACTGCCCGCCTTCCGGTTCGACGCTGATATACAGCAGTTTTTGCAACGGCCAGAGATTATGGGTTCCGCAGGTGCTCCGACAAAAATGCCCGGACCTGAAATATTGAATCCTGATAGGCCCTGGGGTCGAATTTCACCCAATATTGCATTTGCTTCGGTCCGTGGGCGGCAAAACCGTCGGCAACCTCCATCAGGTCAAAGGCATGGAAGGCCCGCGGATAGGTAATCAGCTTGACGAGGCCTGACGGCTTGTTTTGCGCTGCAAGATCCCAGCAACGGGCCGGCGGTGACCAGTCATCTGCCTCCCCGATCATGATGAGTACCGGCAAATCAAATCTGCGGTCCGGAACACAGTAGGGATAGAAGGTAATTGCAGTTTTGAACAGGGAGCCGATTTGCGCTGCGGCTCCGCGTCGACTGACGGCTTCCAGTATCATCGTCGCGCCATGTGACCAGCCCAAGATTCCAATGCGCGTCGCGTCGATATCGGTTCGTGTACGCAGATAGGAAAGAGCGCCCAGGGCATCCAAAATGCGTGTAGGATGCGCGTGCGGTCCCGCATCATATCTGCACCTGTTGACCACGCTTCTTGGGCTGAAGCTGTCGGGTATCATTGTCACATAGCCCTCGCCGTTGAGAATCGCCGCCCAACGAAAATGTGACGGCTGAATGCCGGCGCATCCGTGCAGAAGCACAACGGCAGGGAATGGGCCTTCCCTTTCGGGATGCTCAGATGTCCCCAAATGGAATGGCCGTCCGCTATCGTGCTACCGTCATGCGCGGCATCGGAGGGTGCAACCGCGTTTTGAAAATGTATGACTTCCGCGCCGTATGTTTGGCTGATGAGGCTCTGCGCAGCGAGGACAAACGCTACTCCAAGCAACAAAGACAGTCTTGTCACTCTAATCCCGTTTCCGTTTATGTCTGTCAGCCCCCAAATACATTTGTGACAGTGTTTTTGCGCAGATTCCAGTCCAATCTGACACGGACAGGCTGCCGGGCCGTAAAATCCTTTTCGAATTTGTCGCACTCCGGGCCGATCGAGCGTCTCCCCCGGGCTATTAGTAATACAACACAGAATTGAAATTAAATTGACCGCCACCTGGCCGATACTTCGCCGCTCGTGTGAACTCCTTGAATCAACTGCAATTTGTATGCAAAGAGCGCGCAATTTCCCGTAGCAAAGATTATCGAAACTTTTTCAACACGATGCCCGGGCAAATGAAGGTTTTGATTCAGGCGGAATGGTTCGATTGACGCTTCGCTGAATCATTGATTCTGACTGTTTTCATTTGTCAACAAAGGTGTTTATATGACGCGGCTCCGGGTCACAGGCCGGAGCCTTTGCAATTTTGGGAGGAGCATAAGAGGAAAAATGAAAATGCGATCCACCAAACTATTTCTGTCGGCCTTCGTGGTTTCGACAATGATCTCCGCAGGCGCCAACGCGGCAACAACCTTTGTGTACTGTTCGGAAGGATCACCGGAAGGTTTCGATTCTGCGCTTTACACTGCAGGCACGACGTTCGACGCTTCCTCGCGCAACATCTACAACCGTCTGGTCGAGTTCGAACCGGGCACGACAAACACCATTCCCGGTCTTGCCGAAACATGGAGCGTTTCAGACGACGGCCTGGAATATACGTTCAACCTTCGCGACGGTGTGCAGTTCCACACGACGGACTATTTCACACCGACCCGCAACCTGAACGCCGACGACGTTGTCTTCTCGTTCAAGCGTCAGCTCGACAAGGAGCATCCGTGGAACCAGTACACCGCCGGTACGTCCTGGGAATACTTCAACGCCATGTCCATGCCCGATCTCCTGAAGGATATCGTCAAGATTGATGACAGCACGGTCAAGTTCGTGCTGAACAGACCGGAAGCGCCGATGATCGCCAACCTTGGTATGGATTTCGCTTCGATCCTTTCGAAGGAATATGCCGACCAGCTCGAAGCTGCCGGCAACAAGGAAGATCTCAACCAGAAGCCGATCGGTACCGGTCCGTTCAAGTTCCAGGACTATCAAAAGGACGCCGTTATCCGCTATCAGGCGCACGAGCCCTATTGGCGCGGAAAGGCAGCGATAGAAAACCTGATCTTTGCAATCACACCCGATGCATCGGTCCGTCAGCAGCGTCTGGCCGCCGGAGAATGTCAGTTCAATCCCTATCCGAACCCGGCCGATCTCGATGCCATCCGCGCCGATGCCAACCTGAAACTGCCTGAGCAGGAAGGTCTTAATGTCGGGTATCTCGCCTACAACACCAAGGTTGCTCCGTTCGACGACCCCAAGGTGCGCAAGGCTTTGAACATGGCCATCAACAAGCAGGCCATTCTCGACGCGGTGTTCCAGGGCGCCGGCAAGGCGGCCAAAAACCCGATCCCGCCGACAATCTGGTCATATAATGACGCGATTCAGGACGATCCCTACGATCCAGCGGCGGCCAAGCAGATGCTCGCTGACGCGGGCGTGTCGGACCTGAAAATGAAAATCTGGGCCATGCCGGTTCAGCGTCCTTACAACCCGAATGCCCGCCGCATGGCGGAACTCATTCAGGCTGACTTCAAGGAAGTTGGTGTCGACGTTGAAATCGTCTCCTACGAATGGGGCGAGTATCTGAAGCGTTCGAAGGATCTCGACCGCGACGGTGCCGTTCTTCTTGGCTGGACCGGCGACAATGGCGATCCGGACAACTTCCTTGCCGTTCTCCTCGGCTGTGATGCTGTCGGCGGTTCCAACCGTGCACAGTGGTGCAACGAGGAGTTCGATGCACTCGTGCAGAAGGCAAAGATCGTTTCGGATCCTGCGGAGCGTACGAAGCTCTATGAGGAAGCACAGGAAGTCTTCAAGCGTGAAGCGCCCTGGGCGACAATCGCACACTCGGTTGTCTTCAAGGCGATGAACAACAATGTCGAAGGCTTCAAGATTGATCCGTTCGGCGGTCACGCTTTCCACGGTGTTGATCTCAAGCAGTAAGACATAAAAACGTGTACTGTCATGACCACCGGCGCTTATTGTGCCGGTGGTCATTGCATATGCAGAGATAGATCATGCTATTTTACTATTTCAAACGTTTCGGGGTTCTGATCCCAACGTTCCTCGGGGTGACAGTTGCCTCATTCGCCTTCATCCGCCTGCTGCCCGGCGATCCTGTTCTGCTGATGGCCGGAGAACGCGGGCTGACGCCGGAGCGCCACGCGGAATTGCTCAAGCAATTTGGTTTCGACCGACCGCTTTGGGAACAGTATCTCGACTATTTCCTGGGTATTTTCCAGGGCGATCTCGGCAATTCGCTGGTCACGAAAAAGCCGGTTCTTGATGAGTTCTTCACACTGTTTCCGGCGACGCTGGAACTATCCCTTTGTGCCATCATTTTTGCCATGGCTTTCGGGATTTCTGCGGGTGTCGTCGCCGCGGTCAAGCGCGGAACCTGGTTTGATCAGTCGCTAATGGGAACAGCCCTGATAGGCTACTCCATGCCGATCTTCTGGTGGGGTTTGCTGCTGATAATCCTGTTTTCCGGGACTTTGCATTGGACACCCGTGTCGGGCCGCATCTCGCTGATCTACTTCTTTCCTCAGGTCACCGGCTTCATGCTGATAGACAGTTTGCTGTCGGGGCAAAAGGGGGCTTTCAGTTCAGCCCTGTCGCATCTGATATTGCCGACCATTGTTCTCGGCACGATCCCGCTGGCGGTTATTGCCCGGCAAACCCGTTCGGCCATGCTGGAAGTGTTGGGCGAAGATTATGTCCGCACGGCGCGTGCCAAGGGACTGCCACCCCGCCGCGTTGTCGGCTTGCACGCACTTCGCAACGCGTTGATCCCGGTGATCACCACGATCGGCCTGCAGGTCGGCGTTCTTCTTGCCGGCGCAATCCTTACGGAAACCATATTTTCCTGGCCGGGGATCGGCAAATGGATGGTCGATTCCATCTTCCGACGAGACTATCCGTCCGTGCAGGGCGGGTTGCTGCTCATCGCGCTGATCGTGATGATCGTCAACCTCATCGTTGATCTGCTCTACGGGCTAGTCAATCCAAAAATAAGACATACGGGAGGCTGACATGACAGACACCGTTGCCGCCGCCCCCGAAATCGATACGCGCAAGACCGGACGCCTGGCGCTGCTTTCGGAATTCTGGGCCTATTTCAGTGAAAACCGCGGTGCCGTCATCGGCCTGTGGTTCTTTGCCTTCATTTGCCTGATCGCCATTTTTGCAGGACTTATTGCACCCTACAGTGCAACGGAACAATTCCGCGACGCGCTGCTGGTGCCGCCGGTCTGGCAGGAAGGCGGAAGCTGGAATTTCGTTTTAGGTACTGACCCTGTCGGACGCGATATGCTGTCGCGGCTCATCTACGGCAGCCGCTACTCGCTGTTTGTCGGAATCATTGTGGTTTCGCTGGCGCTGGTGGTCGGTATTACAGTTGGACTATTCGCCGGCTTCATGGGCGGCATGATCGATGCCATCATCATGCGGATCATGGACATCATCCTGTCGTTTCCGAGCCTGCTTCTGGCACTGGCCCTGGTCGCCATTCTGGGACCAAGCCTGATAAATGCGATGATCGCCATCGCAATCGTGCAGCAGCCCCATTACGTGCGCCTGACGCGTGCGGCGGTGCTCACCGAACGCAGCAAAGACTATGTAACGGCAGCCAGGGTTGCCGGCGTCCGGCCTATTCGGCTGATGTTCCACACCATCCTGCCGAATTGTCTGGCACCGCTTATCGTCCAGGCCGCCCTGTCGTTTTCAACAGCAATTCTCGATGCAGCGGCGCTTGGCTTTCTTGGTATGGGCGCACAGCCGCCGACACCGGAATGGGGCACGATGCTTGCCGAGGCGCGGGAATTCATTCTGCGGGCTTGGTGGGTTGTCACTTTACCCGGTATTGCGATCCTTTTAACCGTTCTTGCCATTAATCTGATGGGCGATGGACTGCGCGATGCGCTCGACCCGAAATTGAGGAGGTCGTGACATGGCGCTGCTCGATATAGAAAATTTGACCGTCGAGTTCGCCACAGCCCATGGCCGCTTCCGCGCCGTTGACAATGTTTCGATGCAGGTCGATCCGGGTGAGGTTCTGGCCGTCGTCGGCGAGTCCGGATCCGGCAAATCGGTTGCCATGCTTGCCGTCATGGGCCTGCTGCCATGGACGGCGGCCGTGACGGCGGACCGTATGGATGTCGAGGGCAGAAGCCTGATCGGCATGTCGGCGCGGGAACGGCGCAAGATCATCGGCAAGGATATTGCGATGATCTTTCAGGAGCCGATGTCCAGCCTCAACCCGTGTTTTACGGTCGGCTTTCAGCTGATGGAAGCGCTAAAGGCGCATCTCAAAATGAGCCGGGCCGAGTGCAAGGAGCGGGCAATCGAACTGATGCGCCTGGTCGGCATTCCGGCACCGGAAAAGCGCCTTTCCTCGTTTCCGCATCAACTGTCCGGCGGCATGAACCAGCGGGTGATGATCGCCATGGCGATTGCCTGCAATCCCAAGCTCTTGATTGCCGACGAGCCGACAACGGCGCTGGATGTCACCATTCAGGCGCAGATCCTCGATCTGCTTTTGAAACTGCAGCAGGATACCGGAATGGCGCTGGTGCTTATCACCCATGACATGGGTGTCGTTGCCGAAACCGCACAGCGTGTCTCGGTGCAGTATGCCGGCCAGAAGGTCGAGGAGCAGGACGTCAAAGGACTGTTTGCCGACCCGCATCATCCCTATACGCAGGCGCTTTTGTCGGCGCTGCCGGAGCGCGCGACAAGCCGTGAACTGGCGTCGATCCCGGGTGTCGTTCCGGGACAGTTCGACAGACCCAAGGGCTGCCTGTTTTCGCCACGCTGCGCCTATGCGACGACAAACTGCAGGCTGCAGCAACCGGAGCGCGCCTCCCGCGATCTCGGGCAGGCGCTTTGCCACTATCCGGTGGTAAACGGAAAACCGCAGGGACTGGCCGACATCGAGGAGGTGCCGGCATGAACGGCCAGACAGTTCTGACTGCAAAGGACCTGACCCGCCATTACGCAGTTTCGCGCGGCACGTTTCAGTCCGATGCGACCTTGCAGGCGCTCGCCGGCGCGAGTTTCACCCTGCAGCGCGGCAAGACGCTTGCCGTGGTGGGCGAGAGCGGTTGCGGAAAATCGACACTTGCGCGGCTGGTGACGATGATCGAGCCGCCGACATCCGGTGCACTGCAGATCGGCAAGGACGATATCGCCAGTGCCAGCCCGCAGAGCCTGCGGGACTTGCGCCCCAAAGTGCAGATCGTGTTCCAGAACCCATACGGTTCGCTCAATCCGCGTCAGCGGATCGGCGCGGCGCTGGAGGAGCCGCTGCTGGTCAACACGTCGATGGGTAAAGCCGAACGGCGCGATAAGGCGCTGGAGATGATCGACAATGTCGGCCTGCGCCCGGAGCATTACGATCGCTATCCGCACATGTTTTCCGGCGGACAGCGCCAGCGCATCGCCATTGCCCGCGCCCTGATGCTCGATCCCGACATACTGGTGCTCGACGAGCCAGTTTCGGCGCTTGATCTTTCAATCCAGGCACAGGTGCTCAATCTTCTCACCGAACTGCAGCAGCGGCTTGATCTTGCTTATCTTTTCATCAGCCACGATCTGTCTGTCGTTCGCCACATAGCCGACGATGTGATGGTGATGTATCTGGGCCGGCCGGTGGAGCAGGGACCGGCGAAATCCGTCTTTGCCAATCCCCGCCATCCCTACACAAGGGCGCTGCTTTCGGCGACGCCGGTTGCCGACCCGACAAGGGTCAGTGAACGCATCGTCCTCAAAGGCGAATTGCCGTCGCCGATCGATCCGCCGCAGGGCTGCCCGTTCAATCCGCGCTGTTCGCTGGTGCGCGATCAGTGCCGCTCCGTGCGGCCGGAACTTGAGCCGATCGCGGATGTCACCGTTGCCTGCCATGTGGTCGCCGAAGAATAGAGCTAGAGCTGGTCACATTTTCTTTGAATCAAGAGGATTCCCTTTTCGGTTGATTTATGATTCAAGAAGGCTGCTGGGATGAGGAGGCCAGCATGTATGACCAAGCCCTATTCCAACGATCTTCGAGAACGCGCAGTTG
>JAAEOH010000090.1 GCA_024244645.1 Hyphomicrobiales bacterium | reverse complement strand
CAGGGCGCCATCGCCTGTGGCAAGATCAGGCGCGATGGTCAGCCCCCGTTTCTTCAGGCTGCGCAGGAGGTCCCGCCAACTATCAGCATTCTCCCGGAACCCATCCATGATGCCCAAAACATCCTTGTCGCCATATTCATCAGGTTGCTGCAAACGTCAGATTACGCGACCCCGTACAAATCTACCGAAGCCTTACATGTTCTGCGTGGGATTCTGGCTGATCTAAGCTGTTTCGGTTAGGTTGCACAGGATTAAGGGACGAATGTTTTGGTCTCCGCAAATCGGGTGTGTGTTGCCGTTTTGCGGCTCATGGTGGGATAATGAAGTGGAAGTTTTTTCGCTCGGTCTCGGCAAAGCCAAATATTCTTGAACTTTGGAAGACACCCATGCGGCAATCAAAACAGTATCCCCCGGGCCTCTCCACAGGTATGAAGCTGATTGTCGCCGCAACGAAAGGCTATACAGACGATGTCGAGGAGCTCCTCGATAGTGGCGCTCGGCCCGATCAGAAGTATATCCGTTCGGCTCTGAGCCGTGCCGCCGGAAACGGCCATTTGGATACTGTCGAAGCGTTCCTGGAAAGAGGTGTCGCGTGCGAATTGCAGGACAAGCACGGCCAGACCGCCCTCATGAGCGCTGCGAAGAATGGCCAGACCGAAATCGTCGCGTTGATGCTGGACAGGGGTGCTGCGCCGGATCGTAGGGACAGTGATGGCTGCACCGCGCTCATGGAGGCCGCCAAGACCGGCCGTACGGGGTCTGTTGCACTACTCCTGAAGCGGGGTGCTGCACACGATCTGAAAGACATACGAGCACAAACAGCGCTGATGAAGGCTGCCGAAGAGGGGCATACTGACACCGTTGCAGCGCTCCTAGACGGGGGTGCCTCGCACGATTTGGATAGTGGCTTTGGTTGGACTGCCCTGACAGTTGCCGCCCGGCGTGGCCACGCTGAAGTCGTCGCGGCTCTTCTCGGCAGGGGCGCGGCACCCAGTCCAAGGATCCTGATGTATGCCGCGAAAGGTGGACACGCCAAGACCGTCGCAGAAATCCTG
>JAAEOH010000089.1 GCA_024244645.1 Hyphomicrobiales bacterium | reverse complement strand
CAGGGCGCCATCGCCTGTGGCAAGATCAGGCGCGATGGTCAGCCCCCGTTTCTTCAGGCTGCGCAGGAGGTCCCGCCAACTATCAGCATTCTCCCGGAACCCATCCATGATGCCCAAAACATCCTTGTCGCCATATTCATCCGCACCGATAATCACCAACATACATTGGCGATCATCATCCAGACGCGGGGTGAAGTAGACCCCATCAGCCCAGAAATAGACGTAGCGTTTGTCTGTCAGATCGCGCTTGCGCCAGGCCTCGTATTCTTCCCACCACGTCGCCTTGAGCCGGTGATCGTCGAGGATGACAAACCCTCGGCATCCGGACCCAGCAGGGCAGCAAGGGCTTCGCCGAAATCGCCCGTCGAGATGCCTTTGAGGTAAAGCCACGGAAGCAACTCCTCCACAGACTTCGACTTGCGCAAGTAAGGCGGGATCAGCGATGAACTGAACCGGATTTTCGACGCATCCCCAGCCATGCCATGATCCCGCACCCGGGGGACTTGAACCGGAACCTTGCCGATCCCGGTCATCACCTGGCGTTCCGGCAGAAAACCATGGCGGACAAGCCGCCGGCGTCCTCCATCATCCAATAGATGCGCATGGCCGGCAATGAATTCGCTGACTTCCGCCTGAACCGCTGTTGCAAGAAGATCCCGCGCACCTTGGCGCAGCACATCCCTTAACGGATCAGCAGAAAATTCCGATGGCGCGGTGAACTCGATAACTGTATCATTTACCATGTGGCATATCCTTTTCTCTCTTGAAAATCGCGGCGCTTCAACAACGCCATGATATGCCGCCCTTCAGGGCCATCACCAACTTTCGCCTATAGCTCCCTGGCAAAGGAGATTTGCCATGTCAGGAGCTGTTCGTCTTCGGGATGATTTCACACCAAAACCAATCTTACGGCTATAACCACCAGGAGAACACCGTTCGTGCTGGCATTGGGGCTACGCAGAGCGCCTGCTTACGCACAGCGAACACAAGATTGCTATTGAAAGCCTAAATAGCTACCGTAATATCCAGAACCAACGGTTATCCCGGAAATATCGGACTAAAGTCATTTCGCTCCAGGAAGCACCGATATTTTGCTTTGACGCAAATGAGGTTGGAAGGGACATGCTGTGACATACAAAAAGACATTCGATCTGAATCTGTTGGATATCGATATCATTGAAACCTGTTTAAGGAATGAATTGCACATTCGTGCGCAAAAATACCAAGGATCGGCAAAGGAGAATAATCCAAAGGAGACGGAGAGCCTTAAGCAAGGCATTTCGAAAATCACGGAACTCCTCGGCAAAATCCATGACCAGAAAATCTGGTACGATGGCGATCCCTCCAAGCCTTCGGTACCGAAGGGATAAATACGAAGAATATCTCTGCTCAACTCTTTTTCAAACGGGCTCGTATTGATGTACAGGATGAATAATGAAATTGCGAAGATCCTGCTGACCATCAGGCCAAAAGGGCACTGCCATTAAAGGCCAGACGATATTGGACACAGCAATAGCTGCGGATGTCTCAATTCTTGACCTTTTGCTCCGGTCCGCACACCAATCCATCTGTCAAGCCCAGAACAAGAATGGACCAAGCCAAACAATTCGACGTCATTATGCATACGGTTTCAGATGCCGAAAGATGCGTCCTTGCCGACCACTGATCGCGGAATGTCGTGCCGGTTGCTACTGAAGACTCTGTGCTTGGGTTACACCAGGCGAATGTTTTCGAGCATATCACCTGCGTGAGGCGCGCTGAGATTGCCAGCCGGTATCGCGAGGTACGTCCCGCAAAAAAAATTACGACGCAAGCGCATCTTGTTTCACTTGAATACGCCCGATTTTTACCGCGGTTCGCTTGTAGGCTGGGGTTTGCGAGGCCTTGTCCAACGTGGCCGCAATCAATCGGTTTGCCGGAGCTTCTTCGAAGTGGAAGGGATAGAAAATCGAGCCCTCGGGGATCTTGTCGGAGACTGTGACCTTGACATCGATCGAACCACGCTTAGTGGTGATCCGTGCCATGCAGCCATCCTTCAGATTGAAACGGCGGGCGTCCTCGGGATGGACTTCGACCTCGCCTTCGGGTTGCATATGGTCCAATCCGCGCGAACGCCGCGACATGGTTCCGGTGTGGTAATGTTCCAGCAACCGGCCCGAATTCAGGTTCAGCGGATATTCGTTATCAACTGCGTCCTCACCCGCGTCATCCTGATTGACCACTTTGAAAACGGCCCGACCTGACGGCGTGGGGAAGTTCTTTTCATAAAGATAGCGCGTTCCAGGGTGGTCGGTATCAAAGACCGGCCATTGCAGCCCGCTGCCGCCAAGCCGCGAATGGCGAATACCTGCGTAGGAGGGCACCAGAGAGGCGATCTCTTCCATGATTTCAGCAGTATCGGTGTAGTTCAACTCATAACCCATCGCGGTTGAGACATCGCAGATGATTTCCCAGTCAGACCGCGCCTCTCCGGGTGCTACAATTGCCTTGCGCAACAGTTGCACACGGCGTTCGGTGTTGGTGAAGGTGCCATCCTTTTCGGCAAAACTGGCCGCCGGAAAAACCACATCGGCAAGAGCAGCGGTTTCTGACAGGAACAGGTCTTGCACCACAAGGAAGTCGAGCTTGCGCAGCCCGCGTTCGACCTCGTTTATATCGGGGCTGGAACCCATAGGGTTTTCGCCCATGATATACATCGCCTTGATGCTGCCAGCACTTGCGGCTTCCTCCATCCGAACGACCGAGTGAGGCTCATCCCCGGGCATTGGCGCACCCCAGGCATTTTCAAACTTGGCGCGGTGTTCAGGGTTCTTGATATCGTGATAACCTGGCAGTTTATTGTAGTGACCCTGCATATCACAACAGCCCTGCACGTTGGACTGACCCCGAAGCGGCATGAAGCCGGTACCCGGCGTACCAACGTGCCCTGTCATCAGCGACAGGTTGGCCATGGCGAGCGCCCCGTCAACACCCGTCAGGTGCTGGGTGATGCCCATGCCCCAAAGTGTCATGCCCCGCTCTGCCTTGGCATAGATCAGGGCTGCTTCACGCAGGCGATCGCCGGGGACGCCCGAAACGTCTTCCACGTATTCGGGTGTGTAGCGTTCCAGGTTCTGGATGTAGCTTTCCCAGTTCTCGGTGCGGGCCTCAATGAATTCTTCGTTGGCCAGACCCTCTTTCAAAATGATATGCGCCAACCCGTTCAGAACCGCCACATTGGTGCCACCCTTGGCACGCAGCCAGACATCAGCATGGTCGACCATTTCGATGCGCCGTGGGTCGATGACAACGATTTTGGCGCCGCTTTCGTATTTGGCCTTCATCATCTGACTGGAAATAACCGGATGCGTCACCGTGGTGTTGGAGCCGCAGATGACAAACGCCGAGGCCAGCCGTATGTCAGGCGACGACGCCGAAGGGGCACCGGAGCCGACCGCTTGTTGAAAGGCGACTGCCGACGCCATATGGCAAAGCCGCGCGCAATGGTCGATGTTGTTGGTGCCAAAGGCGCAGCGGACCATTTTCTGGAAAACATAATTTTCCTCGTTGGTCGCGCGGGCCGAAGTGAGGCCGCCAAGCGTATGCGCCCCGTGTTCGGCCTTAACCTCATTTAGCCGTTTTGCAGTAAATTCCACGGCCTCTTCCCAACTGGCGGGCTCCAGCGGATTGTCCTTGCCACCGCGACGGATCAAAGGTTGCGTCAACCGGTCATCGTGATGCAGGAAATCCATGCCAAAGCGGCCTTTGACGCAGAGGTTGCCCATGTTGGCATCTGAGTCAAACGAAGGATTAACGGCGACCATCCGGCCATCTTCAGTTTCGATCTCAATCGCGCAACCAACGCCGCAATAACAACAGGTTGTGGTGGTTTTCTCTCGCAGATTCTTGGGCAATCTGCCGGTGTCGGAAAGATCCTTCAATGCACCGGTCGGACACGCCCCGACGCATTGGCCGCAGTTGTTGCATTGGGTGTCGCGAAAGTCATTGGTGCCGCTGACTAGTGCCGGATATCCGCTATCGTCAATGGCATAGACAGAACGATGCTGAACTTCGTTGCATATACGAACACATTGCAGGCATTTGATGCATTTTTCATATTCAAGCTGGAAGAAAGGCCAAGACACAAGCTGTGGGGCAAGGCCCGGATCGACCGCTTCGCCTGTGCCTGTTTTGGTTTCCTTGTTCATTTCCAGGCCTCCTTACCGAGGTAGGTTTTGGTGCCGGCACCAAATTCAATCGACAATCTTTGCAAATCACAAACGCCTGCCGCCTGACATTTGCACATCAGACACCTGCCGGCCTCTTTCAGTGCTACTTCCTCTGTAAAACCGGTCTCAACTTCTTTGAAGGCTTCGTCATTGTCCACATCACCACCATGACCCGCATTCTCAAAGGCATCAAGGCGGCCATCGCCTTCCAACACCGGCATTTCATTCAACGCCGCCGCCGAGACGGCTTTCGCGCCGATGTTGAAAAACTCGGGCTTGTGCTGGAATATCGCGGCGGCAATTTCTGCCTCGTCGGCCCCGTTCAAGAATGCATTGATCGCAAAGGCACCAAGACGGCCGGCGCCTACGCCTTCAACCACTGTGGCGGCACCGGTGACGCAATCGCCGCCGGAGAAAACGCCTGGCAAATTGGTCATCATCGTTGATGGATCGACTTCGATCGTACCCCATCTTTCGTCAAGACTGAGGTCGCACTCATTGAGTGCGGCAACATCGACGTCCTGTCCAATGGCCAATAGTATGGTGTCTGCAGGCGTGAAATACTCCGAACCCGGGATTGGCACCGGACGCCGGCGGCCGCTTTCGTCAGGCTCGCCAAGCTCCATACGCTGAGACGTCAGACCGATCACCTTACCGTCCTCGGATTCAACCGAAACCGGGGCTGTCAGCAGATCAAGTTTGACCCTCTCTACATCGCATTCATGGATTTCATGGGCCGCTGCAGTCATTTCGTTGCGTGTGCGGCGATAGTTCATCGTCACTTCCGATGCCCCGACCCGTCGTGCAGTTCGCACCGCATCTGCTGCGGTGAAGCCACCACCGATGACGATAACCTTGTCGCCAACATCGACCTTTTTGTTCCAGTTCACGTCCGCGAGAAATTTGATTGCTGACATCACTCCATCGGCTTCCTGGCCGGAAATGCCAGTAGGTTTTGCAGCTTGCGCTCCGATGGACAGATAGACCGCATCAAACCCCTGGTCGCGAAGCGTCTCGATCTGATAATCCCGGCCCAGCGATTGGTTGGTTTTCAGTTCGACCCCCAGCGACAGGATATCATTGATCTCCTGATCCAGTATCGTGTTTGGTAAACGGTAGGGCGGTATGCCAAACCGCAGCATACCTCCGGCCTTTTTCTGGGATTCCAGGAGCGTCACTTTGTGCCCGGCCAGTGCCAGGTAGTAGGCAGCCGACAGCCCGGCAGGCCCTGCACCAACGACCGCGATACGTTTGCCGGTTGCCGGTTTTGGTTCGGGTTGTGTCGGCAGGCCAGATTCAGCTGCCTTGTCAGCTGCAAACCGCTTCAGCGAGCAAATGGCAACCGGTTTGCCGTCAATCTGAACCCGTCGGCAAGGGTCCTCGCACGGGCGCGGACACACCCGGCCCAGCACGCCGGGCAGTGGCAGCATTTCCTTGATGAGAGCGGTCGAGCCGGCGTAGTCCTTCTTGAGGATCAGCTCGATATAGCCGGCTATGTCGATACCCGCAGGGCAGGCATCGGTGCAGGGCGGCTGGCAATAGGCGTTGTGGTCTGAAAGATAGGTATTGAGTCTGTCCTTGCGCAGTGCCTTCAATTTCGGGTTTTTTGTCTCGACCGTCATGCCCTCTTTGGCCGGGGTCATGCAGGCCTTCACAAAGTCTTTCTGACCTTCAAGGACGACATTGCACAAGTCGCAATCGCCAGTGGGTTTTATCCGGGGATCGGCGCACATTGCGGGGATATCAATGCCGACACGGCGGGCCACCTCAAGGATGGTCTCACCCGCCATCGCCTCAACCGACTCACCATCGATTTCCAGCAAGCAGGATTCAAGATTCACCTCGTCCAGGCCAATCCCACCGTTCTCACCCCCCAAGTCATTTTGCATCGCCTTCTTCTCCTGCGGATCGTGACTAGTCCGCATCGATCGCAGGGCTATTGCATAAAGTAAAGAGTTCGAAGAGGTTTTTTCAAGAAGCCAGTTTCATTTTTCTGGTGGTTGATCTGCCTTCCGGGCGCGCGCGCAAGATATCAAGCGCCATGCGTCTGATGACGGCCAGGTTTTCCGGTGCATGGTTCTTTTTGTGCATATCCGGCTAAGGCAGACACCCGCTACTTGTAGGGTGCCTCCGAGCGCCGGAATAAAGCTCGTCATAGGCAGGTGCTTCAACCCCGCCCGCGATGCCGAGCAGCGAGCGGAAGGCGTTAAACTGTGAAACGGCGTCGAACAGGAACCCCACCACCTGCCAGTCTAATACATTGATCTGGTTGCCCAAAATGGGCTTTGGACGGGGGTCCCAATTGAATGCCGATCGAACTACGGCAACAGCCGATTTACGTAATAGTTTCAGCGCAGTATCCCAGTAACTGGGGGGGGTCCTTTTTGGACGCCTGTTCACAGAGAGGCCGATTCCAAGTCTTTCAAAAACGCGTTG
>JAAEOH010000088.1 GCA_024244645.1 Hyphomicrobiales bacterium | reverse complement strand
CAAAATTGCCCGGCCCATTCATCTCTGAATATCAACAACATCATCCTTTCAAGGGTGGCGGACAATCGGCCGATCGGCGTTGTTGCGCCGCTTGCCCGATGCACCACATCGCGCTGCGCAACGCGCCTGGCCGAGTGGGCCGATTGTCCGCCATCAAATGCTTCAATCTAAACAAGACATGCTCTAGCTGTTGAAATCGACCGCATGAAGCGAAGAGCCGTTCCGTTTGAGCCAGGCCTTGGCCTTGTCGGTGCCGGGACAAAGCCGCTTGCACTGAGCCCAGAATTTCGGTCCGTGGTTCATCTCTGCAAGATGGGTGACCTCGTGGGCCGCCAGATAGTCGAGCACGAATTCGGGCGCCATGGCGATACGCCACGAAAACGAAAGCCGCCCGTCCGATGTGCATGAACCCCAGCGGCTTATAGTGTCTTTCACCCGCAGGCCGGCGGCGGGCTTGCCCAGCGCCTCGGTATGCCGGGCAACCGCAAGCTCCAGATCGCCGCGTGCCTGTTTTTTCAGGAAATCGGCAATACGGCGGCCAAGATGCTCCGGCGCACCGCCAACCATGAGCACTGCCTCGCCGTCGATTTCAAGAGCCCGGGTAATTCCCCGCGGTTTTCCGGTGCGTTCGATCCGGTGGGGTTTGCCGCGTATGGATACGTGACCGCCCTCGGCAACACCGCTCGGTTTTGGCAGCTTGCTGAGCTTGGTGGTGAGCCAGCCGTGGTGGCGGTGCAAAAACCGGTCGATCTCCTGTTCCGAAATGCCGACGGGAACCGCCATTTTCAGGGCCTTGCCGCCCGGTTCAATCCGCAGGGTCAGCCGGGTTGCGCGGGCATTCTCCTTGATCGTCAAAGGCATGCGACGGCCCGCAACCGCAATATCGCGGCCACGCGCCGTACGCTGTTCTGGAGCCCTGTTGCGCCGTTTCAATCCGAACATGTCACGTGTTTATGCGATTCTCCGCCGAATACAAAAAGGCGCCCCGGTAAGGGGCGCCCTTTGCCATGGCTAAGACTTGGGAGGAGTATTAGTCAGGATCGATATCAACAGGCCGGTCTTTTTTCCGTTTGGCCATGAAGCGATCAAACTCCTTCTGGTCCTTGGCCCGCCGCAGCTCGCGAATATATTCGTCGAACTCTTCCCGTGCTTCGTCTAGTTTGCGCCGCTCCTCGGCAAGACGTTCAAGTTCCGCTTCGCGCCAGTCGTCGAAAGCAACATTTCCAGTACGTGTGTGGGTGCCCCTGCGGGCACGTTTGCAGCCTGTGAACATGTCATCTGTCGCCTTGTTGACATCGCGTTTGAATCCGTCGAGCCGATCTCCCCAGATAATGTAGGCAAGCATCGCAAGGCCCAGAGGCCAGAATACGACAAAGCCAAGCACCATCAGTGCGATGGTCAAGGGGGTCCAGGCAGGACGCAACATTGCTGCATTGGTCATCGATAAGCCCTTCGCTAATCAAGCAGCAGACATTGCCGCTTACACGATTTGATGTGGGGGGCATCTCGGTCTGATTCAAGAAATCCCGGGAAGAAAAATTCACAAAGGACTGAAATTAAACACTAATATATGTGAATTTCTGGCAATCCATACTTTCTATCTGGCGTGTAAATAACCCGCATACACGCTAAAGGCGTTTGATGTGGGATTACCGATGGCGGCGGATTGTGACCCGAACTAGTGTTTGCGCCTGCGGACGGCAACTTTCGCCTTCCGCGCCGTCTTTTCATCGTCATGCGCACGAATGAAGTCGACAATGCGCGGCGCGATTTCAGCGCGGAAGCACGAACCGTTGAAGACGCCGTAATGGCCGACGCGCGGCTGCATGTAATGCTGGCGCCTGCCTTCGGGGATATTGGTGCAGATATCGTGTGCGGCCCGCGTCTGGCCGACACCTGAAATGTCGTCGTTTTCGCCTTCGATGGTCAACAGCGCCACATTGTGGATGGCTGACGGTTCGACCAGTTCGTCACGGTGCATGAACTGTCCCTTGGGCAGTGCATGGTCGATGAACACGGTTTGCACCGTCTGCAGATAAAACTCCGCCGTAAGATCCATGACCGCCAGATATTCATCGTAGAAGTCGCGGTGCTTTTCGGCCGAATCGCCATCATTTTCCACCAGATGCTGGAAAAAGTCTTTTTGCGCGATCATGTGCTTGTCGAGATTCATCGACATGAAGCCGGAGAGCTGCAGAAATCCCGGATAGACCTCGCGCATGAAGCCCGGCTGCGGCCACGGCACGCGCATGATAACGTTGTCGCGGAACCATCCGAGCGGTTTTGTCTCGGCGAGCGCATTGACCGCAGTCGGATTGATGCGCGTATCGATCGGGCCGCCCATCAGCGTCATCGAGCGCGGTGCGTACGGATCGCCACGCTTTTCCATCACCGCAACCGCGGCCAGCACCGGCACGGATGGCTGGCATACGGCCATCACATGGGTGTTTTCGCCCAGATGGTGCAGCATCTCGATGATGTAGTCGATATAGTCGTCAAGGTCGAAGTCGCCGTCGCTGACCGGCACCATGCGCGCATCGATCCAATCAGTGATATAGACATCGGCATTCGGAAGGAGCGTATCCACCGTACCGCGCAGCAGCGTTGCATAGTGGCCGGACATGGGCGCGACGATCAGGATTTTCGGATCGCTTTTATGATCGGGCTCGACGGCGCGGTGAAAATGAATGAGGTTGCAGAACGGTTTTTTCCAGACAACATCCTCGTGCACCGGAACCGTTTTGGAGTCGATCGTCGTCTCGTTTATCCCGAATTCCGGCTTGGCGTAGCGCCGCGTCGTGCGCTCGAATACCTCAAGCCCGGCGGCAAAAGTGCGCCCCGCCGGAGTCTGGGATATCGGATTGAGTGGATTTTTGTAGGCCAGCCGCATCGCGTCCGCGGCAGCCCGCCAGGGCGACATCGCGGCATGGCTGAGTTCGTAGAGCTGATAAAACACCAATCCGTACCCCTCTGGCTCAATTCCGGTTCAAACGGTCTATGCCGATATGGAACCGCTGGCTGCCCCCGCAAGCCGTCGCCGAATCACGTTTTTGTGCAACGCAATGAAACGTTGCGACAAGGTAACAGCTTTTTGCTGCGATGCAACAGTTCCCGGCGTCATACCAGGTGACAACGGATTTTTATTGAATCAGAGTTACTTAGATGTCGAGATTTGCCACGTTCAGCGCGTTTTCCTGGATGAATTCGCGCCGTGGTTCGACCTCGTCACCCATGAGCCTGGCAAACAGACTGTCGGCATCGGTGGCGTCGTTGATCTTGACCTGCAGCAATGTGCGATCATTCGGATCGAGTGTCGTTTCCCACAATTGGTCGGCATTCATTTCGCCAAGACCCTTGTAGCGTTGCATGGTCAGACCCTTGCGTCCGATGGCAAAAATCGCGTCGAGCAGCGCGCTCGGCCCCGATATCGTGCTGGAATCTTCCTTGCGAACAAGCTTTGCGGGCCCGGAGTAGACTTCTTCGAGCCGCTCGGCCATTTGATCGATGCGCCTTGCATCAGCCGATCCGATAAGACCCGCATCGATAAGGTGGGATTCCTTGACCCCGCGCACCATGCGCTCGAGGCGCAGGCCGCCATCTTCATTGATGTGGCCTTCCCAGCCGCGTTCCGTTTCCTCGGAGATCATATCGAGCCGCTCGGCCACTTCACCGGTCTTTTTCTGCGCCTCATCCGGATCGTTCATCAATTCTATGTTGAGAGCGCCGACGATCGCCGCCTGCTCGATGATGGTGCGGTCGTAGCGCGAGTGCAGGCCTTCGATCAGCTTGCGCAGCCCCAGCGCGTCTGAGATGACGCTGCGCAGGTCTTCGCCCGCGCGCACTTCGCCATTGTGGAGTTCCATCGCGGTATCCTCCAGCCCGACGCCGATCAGATACTCCTCAAACGCCTTCTCGTCCTTGAGATATTGCGAGGATTTGCCGCGCGAGACCTTATAGAGCGGCGGCTGCGCGATGTAGAGATGACCCCGTTCGAACAGTTCCGGCATCTGACGGAAGAAGAACGTCAGGAGCAGCGTCCTGATATGGGCACCGTCGACATCGGCATCCGTCATGATGATGATTTTGTGATAGCGCAGCTTTTCCGGATTGAATTCATCCTTGCCGATGCCGGTTCCGAGCGCCGTGATCAGCGTACCGATCTCCTGGCTGGACAGCATCTTGTCGAAGCGTGCCCGTTCGACATTGAGGATCTTGCCGCGCAGCGGCAGGATGGCCTGATTTTCGCGTGAACGGCCCTGTTTGGCCGATCCGCCGGCGGAATCACCCTCCACCAGGAATATTTCGGATTTGGCCGGATCGCGCTCCGAGCAATCAGCGAGTTTTCCGGGAAGCGAGGCGATATCGAGCGCGCCCTTGCGCCGGGTCAGTTCGCGCGCCTTGCGGGCGGCTTCCCGTGCGGCAGCGGCTTCAACCACCTTGCCGACCAGGATCTTGGCTTCCTGGGGATGTTCTTCCAGCCAATGGTTGAGCGCCGTGTTGACGAGGCTTTCGACCACCGGCCGGACTTCCGATGAAACCAGCTTGTCTTTCGTCTGTGACGAGAATTTGGGATCCGGAACCTTGATCGAAAGCACCGCCGTCAGGCCCTCCCGGCAGTCATCGCCGGTCAGCGAAACCTTTTCCTTCTTCGTCAGGCCGGAGCCGTCCGCGTAGGAAACGATCTGGCGGGTCAGCGCACCACGAAATCCCGCCATATGCGTGCCGCCGTCGCGTTGAGGGATGTTGTTGGTAAAGCACAGGACGTTTTCGTGGTAGCTGTCATTCCACCACATGGCGACTTCAACCGTGATGCCGTCCTTTTCATTGGCAATGGCGATGGGCTCTTCAACCAGCGGCTTTTTGTTGCGGTCGAGATATTTGACGAAGGCCTGGATGCCGCCGTCATAGACCATTTCGGTCTTGATCACATCGGAGTGCCGGTTGTCGGTCAGGATGATGCGCACGCCCGAATTCAAAAAGGCCAGCTCGCGCAGCCTGTGCTCCAGCGTGCCGAAATCGAATTCGGTCATGGTGAAGGTATCGGTCGATGGCAGGAAAGTAACTTCCGTGCCGGTCTCGGATCCCGCATCGCCGGTAATTTCGAGCGGTCCGTCGGCGACACCATGGGTAAAGCTCATTTCATGAATCTTGCCCTTGCGCAGGATTTTCAGTTTCAGCGAAGCAGACAGCGCATTGACCACCGAAACGCCGACACCGTGCAGGCCGCCGGATACTTTGTATGAGTTCTGGTCGAACTTTCCACCGGCGTGCAGCTGGGTCATGATCACTTCGGCCGCCGAGATCCCCTCCTCGGTGTGCACATTGGTCGGAATGCCGCGGCCATTGTCCGTTACCGTGCACGAACCCTCAGCATTGAGCGTTACAGTCACGTGGGTTGCGTGGCCGGCCAGCGCCTCGTCGATGGCGTTGTCGACGACCTCATAGACCATGTGATGCAGGCCCGACCCGTCGTCGGTGTCGCCAATATACATGCCTGGACGCTTGCGAACCGCATCCAAACCCTTCAGAACCTTGATGGAATCGGCGTCATACTCCGGATTCGCCGAATTCTCGTTCTCGGGCACATCGCTCATATTGTGGTGATCTTTCCTGGGTAGATGGTCGCTGTGGGCGCGTGCTGCGAATCACACAGCCTGTGTGACCTAAATATAATGATTTTATGCGATAAATCCAAATTTAAGGTACAGGTTTATTGCACCTGCGTACAAGCGCTATTCGCTCATTTGGCATTAAATACCGCTTGGTTAGACCACCCGTGTCCCTATATTGTGGACGGGAGAGCGATGACATCATGGATTCAGCCATTCAGCCCTTTGTTCCGCCCGCTCCGCCGCTGCGGACGACTCCGCCTAGCCGGCTGGAAGTGGTGCGTATCATCTACCGCAATCCGATCGAACTGTGGGGCGAACCGTCCTACACCAAACCGTGGATTACGTCGGCGTTTTTCAACGAACGCATGGTACTTGCCAACGAGCCCGGCCTGATCAAGCATGTTCTCGTCGACAACGCCAAAAAATTACCGGATGGCACGGGTGCGCCAGCTGGTTCTGCGGCCGATATTGCGCGATGGTCTTCTGACGGCGGAAGGTGAGGTGTGGAAACGCTCGCGCAAGGCGGTCGCGCCTGTGTTCACGCCGAAGCATGCGCAGGGATTTGCGCGTCTGATGCTGCAGCGCGCCGAAGAATTTACGTCGCGTTTCAAGGGCGATGGCAGCGAATATGAAATCGACCATGAAATGACCGAACTGACCTACCAGATCTTGGCGATTACCCTCTTTTCCGACCAGATTTCAACGCCCAATGAGGATTTTGGCTACCGCGTGGAACGGCTGCTTGAAACCATGGGTAGGGTCGATCCGCTGGATCTTCTTAAAGCGCCTTCCTGGTTGCCGCGACTGACCCGGCTGCGCGGCCGCAAGGTGCTGGCGTTCTTCCGCAAGATCGTCTCGGACACCATGCAGGAGCGTATCGATCTGCTGGCCCGCGATCCGGGCAACGCCCCTGAAGATTTTCTGACGCTTCTTTTGCGCCAGCAAAAGCCCGGCGGGCTGACCCGCCAGGAGGTGGAAGACAATATCATCACCTTTATCGGCGCCGGACACGAAACAACGGCAAGGGCCCTCGGCTGGACGCTTTATTGCCTGGCGAACGCGCCGCAGGAACGCCAGAAGGTCGAAGAGGAAATAGACCGGGTGCTCGCAAGCGAGCCTGATCCGGTCAAATGGCTTGATGTGATGCCCTATACGCGCGCAGCATTCGAAGAGTCGATGCGGCTGTATCCGCCGGCGCCGTCGATCAACCGGGCGGCCATCGAGGACGACCGCTTTGAAGATGCGTTCATTCAGGCCGGAACCACCGTCCTTGTCATGCCGTGGATATTGCACCGCCACCGGCTTTTATGGGATCAGCCGGACGCCTATATTCCGTCGCGCTTTTTGCCGGAAAACCGTGAAAAGATAGGCCGTTTCCAGTACCTGCCGTTCGGTGTCGGGCCGCGGGTCTGCATCGGCGTGACATTTGCCCTTCAGGAAGCGGTGATCGCGCTTGGCGTGCTGATGAGCAGGTTCCGGTTCGATTGCACCGAAAAGACCAATTCGTGGCCCGTGCAAAAGCTTACGGTTCAGCCCGAGGGTGGGCTGCCCATGCGGGTAACATCCAGAAATTAAAGGATTATTTCGCGGCGAGCGTATCGGCTGGGCACTTGTCGACGCCGTAGGCCGCGTTGCATCCGGCGTCACGGCTCATGCCGGCTTCGGGTGCAAAGAAGAATGCGGCGGCCAGTATGACCGCACCTGCAGCAATGAATGACGAAAAAACCGCTCTGCCCATCTTTTTTTGTTCTGACATTGTACTAGAAACCCGTTTTATCCCCAACAACGGTTCTGACCGGCAACTGTTCCCGCCCGTAAAACCAACGCCTCGCCTGAACGGCGACGCCGAATTTACCAGTCAAATCCTAACGATTTGTCATGGCATGTAAGCGTTGTTGTACGACGGTTCAATGCTGTTTGCGTTAAATCCAGTAAATTAACGTTAAAGGCTCGCCAGTCCCCGGTAGATCATGCCGCAGGCCAGCAGCGTCAGCATGATTTTGAGCGCCAAGCGGAAACCCTTTTCAGGCATGGCATAGAGCAATTTCGATCCCACCAATGTGCCGGCAAATCCGCTTGCGATCATCAGCGCGATCAATATCAGCCAGGGTGCGAAGGCAAATCCGGCAATCGCAAATCCCAGCACTTTGAAGCCGTGTTGGGCGCTCATCAGTGCGGCGAGCGATCCGACAAGTATTTTCCTGTCGGAAAAGCTGTTTGACAGCAGCGCCGCATTGATTGGGCCCGTCGCGCCGAAGAACATGCCGACAAAGGTCGTGATAGTGCCAATCACCGCAAATCCGATAGTTTGGATGGCCGCCATGCGTCGTAGCGGTATCCAGGTCGACGCGATGATGAACAGGCCAAGTCCAATCAGGATCACGTCGTTCTGCAGCCGTACCGCAATGGCAGCGCCAATGGCGGCGCCGATAACGGCTCCGGCCGAGAACGCGGCGATCCTGATCCAGTCGACGTGATCCCGCAGCACGAATGTCCGCCCGCCATTGGAGCCGAACTGTACCGCGCCATGCACGGGAATGAGCGCAACCGGCGGAACGAAATAGGACATCAGCGCGATCATCGTCGCGCCGCCGCCAATGCCGACCGATGCGGTGATAAAGGATGTTACAAAACTTGCCGCAACCAGCAATATCGCATTGAGAGGAGATATCGCGTCCGGGATCAGGAAGCTGACGATGTTCTCCATATGGACAGGCGGGACTCTAGGCGATCAGATCTTTGGTGAATTGGCCTGCCGGCCTGAAGCGAACCAGATAGGATGGAAGGATAGCCTCGAGCGTTGTCGGTTCGATGCCAAGACCTGACAGGGTGCGGCCTTCCTTCTCTGCAGCCGCTGAAACGACATTGTCCGCCGCTCGCAGCAGCACCACCTGGTCCTTTGTCAGCATCGGATCGAAAAGCGGAACCGAGGACATAAGCCTGCCAAGGAGTTTGGCGACCCACCAGCGGATCGAGATAAAGGAGCGTTTGCGCGCTATCGTCTGCAGCATGAACTCCAGGCACTGTTTGAAGTCCAGAATCTCCGGTCCGCCAAGTTCAAGTGTTCTGCCCGGCTCGATGCTGCCATCGACGCTCTTTGCAATGGCCTCCGCAACATCGCCGACATAGACCGGCTGAAACTTCGTTGTGCCGCCGCCGATCAGTGGCAGGAACATGGAAAAGCGCGCCATTTCGGCAAATTTGTTGAAGAACTCATCTTCGGGGCCGAAAACGATCGACGGACGAACTATGGTCGCATCCGGCACCACCTCACGCACGATCTCTTCTGCCCGCCCCTTGGTGCGGGCATAGTCCGAGCGGCTGGCGCTGTCCGCCCCAATGGCCGATCCGTGCGTGAGCGAAATCCCTTCAGCGCGGCAGGCTTCGGCAACGGCCCGGGCACCGGAAAGCTGGACATTTTCGAAATTGTTGCGGCCCTTTTCAAACAGGATGCCGACCAGATTGACAACGTAATCCGAGCCTGAGACCGCCCGGTCGACCGATTCCCGATTACGCAAATTCGCCTGCACGGACACGATCTGCCCGACATTGCCCATGGGCTGGAGGAATCCCGCAAGATCGGGCCGGCGCACCGCCACCCGTACATTGTAACCGCATTTGGCGAGCGCGCGGACGACATAACGTCCGATAAATCCGGATCCGCCAAAAACCGTCACGAGTTTCGGTGTGTTGCTGAGTGTCATGCTCGACTGCTCCCTGCAAGTTCTGCCTATGGCTGTTTCATAGTCAAATCAGCCGTCAAGGTGAAGGGCCAATGTGGAAAGAATGGAGCTGCCCGTTTGGGCGAATGGAATAGTCAGAACCTGCTGCTTCGCCGGCAATCAGGGATCATTACCTTCGACAATGACCATATTCGCATCGGCGCAGGTCTGGCGAATGGCCTTGGCCGCCTGGTATTCATCCGAATAATAGCAGGCCTTGGCCTCTTCCAGCGAACTGAACTCGATCACCACATTGCGTGGCCGAACATCGCCTTCAAGTTCTTCGAACGCACCGCCGCGGGCAAGGAACTTTGCCCCATGACGCTCGAATGCCGGCTTGGCGGTCGATACATAATCCTTGTAGCGCTCCGGGTCCTGAACATTCACACTTGCAATCCAGTAAGCCTTCGCCATGGTTTCCTCCTCAACGGTTTTTGACCTTTTGGTCACATCATCTTCTAGACCGTATTTTCCGCCAGTGCATCTTCCATTTCCGACAAAATCGCCCGTGCCGCACCGAGCGGATCGGGTGCCGCGACAATCGGGCGGGCGACGACCAGATGGCTCGATCCGTTGCGCAGGGCGTCGCCCGGCGTCACCACCCGTTTCTGATCGCCATGGTCGGCACCTGACGGCCGGATGCCGGGCGTGACCACGGCCAAGTCCGGCCCAACGATCTGTCGCACCGATTGCGATTCTGCCGCTGAACACACGATACCGCCCATGCCGGCGTCAGCCGCCTGCCGGGCGCGGCGTGCGACCAGCGCCTGCGGGTCGCTTGCATAGCCCGCTTCTTCCAGATCGTGCCCGTCCATCGAGGTGAGCACTGTCACGCCGAGCAGACACAGATCGGAGCCTCGGGCAGCATCGACGGCAGCGCGCATGGCTTTGGGATAGGCGTGCAGTGTGAGCATGGACACATTCATTTTCACAATGTTTTCAACGGCTTTGGCCACGGTATTGTCGATATCGAGCAGCTTCATGTCCAAAAAAACGTGTTTGCCGTCGGCGATCAGGTCGCGGGCGAATTCCAGTCCGCCGGCGAACACCAGTTGATAACCGATCTTGTAGAAGCTGACAGTGTCGCCAAGGGTTGAGACAATCGAGGCGGCCTGATCGATTGTCGGCACGTCCAGGCCGACGATCAGGCGCGATTTGGCATCCTGCATTAATGTAACCTCGCTGCTGGGTGATTCCTGCGGCAAACCTTTAGGCGTCCGCGGCGGAGCTGTCCAGTTGATGTACAGATCGATTGTCAGGCGACGGTGCCATGATGCCGGCAATGCTCGATGAGTGATTTGCAGGTATTCCGCAGCATTCCTTCGACCCGCTCGTCGATGATCCGGCCAGCTTCATCAAAGGCAGTTGATGCACTGCTGACCGAACATTGCTCGGTTATGATCTGGCATCCCACCGCCATCATTACGGTCCGAAGGTGGCCAAGGCCGCGGATGCCTCCGAATTTTCCGTTCGATGCCGCGCCCAGGGCGACATAGCGGCCCTGCCACGGCTTGATCGGCCGTTTGCCGTCTACGGAAATCAGGCTGACCCAGTCAACTGCATTTTTCAAAAGCGGCGGAAAAGACGCGTTGTATTCGGGACTGGTGATGAATACGCCGCTGTGATCGGCAATCATGCGGCCAAGCTTCATGGCGCCCTCGGGGATACCTTTTTCGGCTTTCAGGTCTTCATTGACGAGCGGCATGGGGTAGTCGAGCAGCGAGATGCGCGTCACGTCGGCACCGAGCTGCGCCAGCGCCAGCTGCGCGGCGTTTGCCAGTTTCGCGTTGATTGATGCCGATTTGACCGAGCCGGTAAAGACCAGAATGCGTGGTGTCATGTTCCCCTTGAGAGGTCTTTCAGTCGATCCGTCGGTACATCCACATCTGTGCCGGAGGAATATTGCGCAGCTCCCAGCCGAAACGCTTGACGGAATAGTGCCCGTGACCGGCGGGAATGGGGGAGACCGGCCCATATGAGAATTGCAGGAACGGACGGCCTTTGGGAATCCGGTTCAGCACGTCCTCAAGCAGTCCGACACGTTTTTCCAGTGAAAAATTCAGCAGCGGGATGCCGGAAATTACGCAATCGAAATGTGTCTTATGTTTTCCAAGAGTCTCATCCAGATTGAAGGCATCCCCCTGAATCAGCTTGATTTCAGGCAATTCGCGTCGCAGATGGGCGCAGAATTCAAACGAATATTCGATTGTGACGAGTTTTTCCGGTGCAATGCCGCGTCTTAGAAGGGCTTTGGTGACGGCACCGGTACCGGGACCGAGTTCGAGCACCGGCAGGCCTGAGGCGGGATTGGCGACGCTGGCCATGCGCTTTGCCATGTAGATCGAGGTCGGCACGATCGCACCAACGGTTTTAGGCTGGGTGACCAGACCCTTGAAGAATCGCAGCTTGTGGTTGACGTGGTCGGCAACATGTTGTGGCAGGTGATGCCGCATTCGCGCAATCCTCCGTGCTTTTTGCTGCTTCGCGATACTGTCTCAGGTCATTCGCTCAGCGTATCGAAAAAGTGCCTCATCTTGGAGAAGAACCCGGACGATTCCGGATTGTTTTCTCTCGAGGAAAGCTGCTCGAACTCTTCCAGCAGTTCTCTCTGCCTTTTCGTCAATTTTTGTGGCGTTTCAATGGAAATCTGGATGTAGAGATCGCCCATCTGCGAGGAGCGCAGCACCGGCATGCCCTTTGATTTCAGTCTGAACTGTCGCCCGGCCTGCGTGCCGTCGGGAACCTTGACCCGTGTTTTGGCGCCATCAAGCGTCACGACATCGAACTGCCCGCCGAGCGCGGCAGTGGTCATGGAAATCGGAACAGTGCAATAAAGATCGGCGCCATCGCGCTGAAAAAACTCGTGCGGCCGTACGGAAAGAAAGATGTAGAGATCGCCTGAGGGACCGGTACGCAATCCGGCCTCACCTTCGCCGGCAAGGCGTATGCGGGTGCCGTCCTCAATGCCGGCCGGTATATTGACCGAAAGCGAACGCTCTTCGGTTACGCGGCCCTGTCCCGAACATTTTGTACAGGGATCGCTGATGGTTTCGCCACGCCCATGACAGGTCGGACAGGTGCGTTCGACGGAAAAGAATCCCTGCGACGCGCGTACGCGCCCGGATCCGTGGCAGGTGCCGCAACTCGAGGGCGTGCTGCCCGGTTTTGCGCCGGACCCGGAACACTGGTCGCACTGAATGGAGGTCGGTACGCGGATTTGCGCGGTCTTGCCCGCGAAGGCTTCTTCCAGCGAGATTTCCATATTGTAGCGAAGATCCGCGCCGCGCTCGCGCCCGCCGGAACCGCGCCGGGCGCGTCCGCCACCCATCATTTCGCCGAATATGTCCTCGAAAATATCTGAAAATGCGCCGGCGCCGGCGCCTGCACCAAATCCACCGCCGAACCCGCCCGGGCCACCCTGTTCAAACGCCGCATGGCCGAACTGGTCATAGGCCGCGCGTTTTTGCGGGTCCTTCAGCGTTTCATAGGCTTCATTGATTTCTTTGAATTTACGCTCGGCTTCCAAATTGTCTGGATTCTTGTCCGGATGGTATTTCATAGCCAGCTTGCGAAAGGCGCTTTTCAGGTCCTTGTCGTTGGCGCCCTTTGATACGCCGAGTGTTTCGTAGAAATCAGCCTTGGCCATTAATTATGCTCCGCAGAACGAAATCCGCCCATTGTCATCCGTCGTTTCGTTTAGCAGTTCCAAACAGTGCGGGTCAAAATGACAAAAAAGGTTTTCCGGGAAACCCACTGGGAACTTCCCGGAAAACCGGTTCTAGTGCGCAGCTAGCGCGTCTGCAGCGTGCATGACCTCACCGGCTGTCCGGCTTAAGCCGACTTTTTCTCGTCGTCGTCTTTGATTTCTTCGAAATCGGCGTCGACGACGTCTTCGCTGTCGGCGGCCTCGTCCGAGGCGGCATCAGCGGCGGCATCGGCCTCGGCTGCTTCGGCCTGCTGGGACTCATACATGGCCTGCCCAAGCTTCATCGAAGCCTCGGCCAGTGTCTGCGTCTTGGCCTGGATGTCTTCCGCATCTGGCTCTTCGCCTGCAAGGGCGGCTTTCAGGGCTTCCAAGGCATCGGTGATGGCCTTGCGGTCATCTTCGCCTACCTTGTCGCCATAGTCAGCCAGCGATTTTTCCGTCGAATGGACCAGGCTTTCGGCCTGGTTCTTGGCTTCGACGGCATCGCGGCGAACCTTGTCTGCCTCGGCATTGCTTTCGGCATCCTTGATCATCTGATCGATGTCGTCATCGGACAGACCGCCCGAGGCCTGGATGCGGATCTGGTGCTCCTTGCCGGTGCCTTTGTCCTTGGCGGACACATTGACGATACCATTGGCATCGATGTCGAATGTGACTTCGATCTGGGGAACGCCGCGCGGTGCCGGCGGAATGCCGACCAGATCGAACTGACCGAGCATCTTGTTGTCGGCAGCCATCTCGCGTTCGCCCTGGGCAACGCGGATCGTCACCGCGTTCTGATTGTCGTCCGCGGTCGAGAAGGTCTGCGACTTCTTGGTCGGGATCGTCGTATTGCGGTCGATCAGGCGGGTGAACACGCCGCCGAGCGTTTCAATGCCGAGTGACAGCGGTGTGACGTCGAGCAGCAGAACATCCTTGACGTCGCCCTGCAGCACACCGGCCTGAATGGCGGCGCCCATGGCGACGACTTCATCCGGGTTCACGCCCTTGTGCGGCTCCTTGCCGAAGAACTGCTTGACGACTTCCTGGACCTTTGGCATGCGGGTCATGCCGCCAACGAGAACGACTTCGTCGATTTCGCCCGGCTGAATGCCGGCATCCTTGATCGCCGCCTTGCACGGATCGACCGTACGCTGGATCAGATCGTCGACCAGGCTTTCGAACTTGGCACGCGACAGTTTCATTGTCAGGTGCTTCGGTCCGCTCTGGTCAGCGGTGATGAACGGCAGGTTGATTTCCGTCTGCGCGGAGGAGGACAGTTCGATCTTGGCCTTTTCGGCAGCTTCCTTGAGGCGCTGCAGAGCAAGCTTGTCGCCCTTCAGGTCGATGCCCTGGTCCTTCTTGAATTCCTTTGCGAGATAGTCGACCAGACGCATGTCGAAGTCTTCGCCGCCCAGGAAGGTGTCGCCGTTTGTCGACTTCACTTCAAAGACGCCGTCGCCGATTTCAAGAACCGAGATATCGAATGTGCCACCGCCGAGGTCGTAGACGGCAATGGTCTTGCCTTCCTTCTTATCAAGGCCGTAGGCAAGGGCAGCTGCGGTCGGCTCGTTGATGATGCGCAGGACTTCCATACCGGCGATCTTGCCGGCGTCCTTGGTAGCCTGGCGCTGGGCGTCGTTGAAGTATGCGGGCACGGTGATGACCGCCTTGTCGACGGTTTCGCCGAGATAGGTCTCAGCCGTTTCCTTCATCTTCTGCAGGATCATCGCCGAGATCTGTGACGGCGAATAAGCGGTGCCGCTGGCTTCGACCCAGGCGTCGCCATTGTCGGCCTTGACGATTTTGTAAGGAACAAGGTCCTTGTCCTTGTCAACCATCTTGTCGCTGTAGCGACGGCCGATCAGGCGCTTGACGGCGAACAATGTGTTTTCAGGATTTGTCACAGCCTGGCGTTTTGCGGGTTGGCCGGTGAGGCGTTCTCCGTCGTCGCTGAACGCCACCATCGATGGTGTCGTGCGGGCGCCTTCTGCATTTTCGATGACCTTCGCGTCAGACCCGTCCATCACGGCGACGCAGGAATTGGTCGTTCCCAGGTCAATACCAATAACTTTTGCCATTTTATATTCTCCTTAAAGCGAACTGTCTGGACCCGTTGCGGCGTTCCGTATGACAGTCCCTAGCGGTATTATCCCCCAGCATCCGGCAGGATGCCGTTGTTGAAGCGTATATAAGAAAGCCGTTATGGGACTGCAAGGCAGGATTCGGATTCCACCTTCGCTCTTCGCGTGACCGCCGATAGCATTGACAGAGGCGGTCTGAAAAGCCCTGAATCGACCCGATGTGCAATTTTTAACCCATTCACAACTTTATAGAGACGATACCAGGGGCCGATACAATCAAAAGTAGAGAATGATTGACTGTTGATTTGTCATGCACCAATTCCGCGGATGGCAAAGCGTCCAGGACCGGCACAGCTGAAAGGAAACCGCTGTCAAATGCGCCTGCCGGTTGATGCCGGATGGGGGCCGGGAATGAGATTTGAGGACATCATTATTCGGCGTCCATGGAGTGGCGCCACGAGCCGTTCGGCAAACGGGAAATCCGCAGGCAGTTCCGCCGACGCTTCTTTGATGAGCATGCCGGAAAAACCCCCGACGTCGCGACCCCCCAGTCGCGGAGAACCCACACCGAAGCGCGTTTCCCAAACGTCGGAAAATTTTCCAGTTTCAGTTCTGCTCAGAAAGGTGATGTCTGAGGCCAGAGAAGTGACGCAACATCGCCGGATTATTCCCGGCATCTACGCACACACATCGCAATGACAAATTGGCCCCCGCCACGTCAAAGCGTGACCCCACAAAACCCTGTCGGCCGTAAATTTGCAAGACGCAATCGGGTGGTCAGGATCGAAAGGATCAGAGCCTGTTGCATTTTCGCATCACCCGGTCCCGCCGCCCCCGGACCGAGGGTCCAGCAGGCGTTGCCACCAGCCCACATCGCCTTATTGGCCCGATGGAAGCGGCTTCATAATAATTACCAATCGGTATGAAAATCGCCCGGTGCGAGTGTGCCAGGCAGATGCATAAAGAGCGTCTTACAGACGCCCATACCGATACGCCACGGCATCAGTTTCCGAGAATGATGTCCAGCAATGTAGTGTTGCCGGGTTCATCGACATCGGCGGGCGGTAAACGCCGGCGTGTCGATCCGGTGCGTTCCGGTGCAACACCGTTCACCGGCTCGAGCCGCCGCCGGTCTGAGCGGGCGATCTCGCCGGAGGGTCTGCGCACGGAGCCGTCAGACGGCCTGGTCGCCGGCACGGCCACCCGACTCGGATCGCTCGGCACGACATATTGACCCGGCAGGCGGGCGCTTGTAGCGCCGCTGTGTGCGGCCTGCATGAATTCCTTCCAGGCCAAGGCCGGCATTGCGCCGCCGGTGACCTTGCGTGTTGGCTTGCCGTCGTCGTTGCCGAACCAGACACCGGTAGCAAGGTTGGACGTATAGCCAACGAACAGGGCATCCCTGAAGGCCTGGCTGGTGCCGGTCTTGCCGGCTACCTGGCGGCCTTTGAGGCGCGCTTTCTGTCCGGTGCCTTCATTGACGGCACGCACCAGCATGCCGTTCATCATCGCAATGATCTGCGGCCGCAGCACCCGCGGCGGATTATCATAGGTGTTTTCGTAAAGCACTTTGCCCCTGGCGGTCCGCACGCGCTTGATGATGTGCGGCGTTGCCTTGTAGCCGCCGTTCATGAAGGGCGCGTAGGCCGCTGTGAGTTCCGTCAGGGAAACTTCCGATGTTCCAAGTGCAATGGACGCATTGGCCTGCAGCTTTGATTCGATACCGAGGCGCCGTGCCGTCTTGACCACATTGTCCGGCCCCGCCTCCATGACCAGTTGCGCCGCGATCGTGTTGAGTGAATTCGCCAGTGCATCGGAAAGCGTCACCGGACCGCGGTATTTCTGGTCATAATTGGAAGGCGTCCACTTGCCGATGCGGATAGGCGCATCGTTGCGCACCGATGCCGGCGTGCGGCCCATCTCCAGGGCTGCTGCGTAAACGAATGGCTTGAACGCCGATCCCGGCTGGCGTTTTGCCGTGGTTGCCCGGTCAAACTGGCTGACCGAATAGTCATAGCCGCCCACCAGTGCCCTAATGGCGCCGGATCCGTCGATCGACACCAGCGCGCCCTGCGACACTTTGAGTTTCCCGCCATTGCGGTCAATGGCCTTGCGGATCGTCTTTTCCGCCTGTTGCTGCATTCTGAAATCGATCGTGGTGTCGACGATCAGATCGCTTGTGACTTTCCCGCCGATCAGTGCTTCAAGCTGATCCATGACGAGATCCGCGGCGTAGTTTTCGGCGCCGCTCCAGTAACTCTTGGCGCGGGTCGGCGCCCGTGTCATGGCGGTGGTGATTTCCCGGTCCGAAACGTAGCCCTCGTCGCGCATCGCCTCCAGCACAATCTGCGCGCGCGCCTCGGCAGCATCCGGGTTGCGTGCCGGAGACAGCCGTGACGGTGCTTTCAAAAGGCCGGCAAGAAGCGCCGCCTGGGCCAGATTCACATCACGGGCGGGTTTTTTGAAGTAGCGCCGCGAGGCGGCTTCCACGCCGTAGGAACCGGAACCGAAATAGACCCGGTTCAGATACATTTCGAGGATCTGGTCCTTGGTGAATTTGTGCTCGAGCCAGAAGGCGAGCAGCACCTCCTGCACTTTGCGCTCCAGGGTGCGCTCGGGAGAAAGGAAAAGGTTCTTGGCGAGCTGTTGGGTCAGCGTCGAGCCGCCCTGCACCATGCGCCCGGCCATCGCATTGCTGACCATGGCGCGCGCCAGCCCGATCGGATCGACACCAAAATGATAGTAGAAGCGCCTGTCTTCTATGGCGACCACGGCCTGCGGAACATAGGGTGACATGCGCGAAAGCGTCAGCGCCTCACCGCCCGTGGCGCCGCGATTGGCCATGGTGGTGCCGTCAATTGAAACGATTTTGACATTGGGCGGCCGGTCGGGGACGGTCCAGGTCGTGGCGCTCGGCATTTTCGCACCGTAATAGGCAACGAGACCGCCAACGCCGATGGCCAGCCATAGACCGAGGACAAAGCACCAGTAAAAAGCGCGCCGCAAGAAGCCGGATTGCCCCCGCCGCGCTGCGCCTGACCTTGATTTACGTCGTCCGGTGCTGCTCTTTTTGCCGGAGCCGCGCTTGCGTTTTGTGGCTCCTTTTCCGCCTGCAACCCGGTCGCCGGGCCGTGCACGCAAATCGCCCGCCTTGTTACGGCGGCCTTTCAGCGAGGGCTCGATACGGGTTTGCTTTTTGCGTTTAGAAGCCATGCGATCCAGCACAATATCCTTGATGGGCGCTTGGACTCTAAATGCGGCAATTTAAGGGGGCGTTAATTGTTTTCCAAACTACGCAATTTCTTGGCGGGTTCGTTAAGTCTTCTCTTCTGTCCGGTTGGTATGGTTGCCCCAAACCGCAAATCCACCGGAGACGGGTCGTTCTATGGCTTACGTGGAAAGACGCAATGGTGCCCCCGGCGCCGCTGACAAGCTGCGTGAATATGTTCACATCGAATCGGGCCGTGTCGAATGGGTCGATTATCTCAAAGGATTCTGCATCCTGCTTGTCGTCATGCTTCATTCGGTTGAAGGTGTCGAAAAGGCGGTCGGGCATGTTGGATGGATGCATATTTTCGTGGAAGTCAGCCAGCCGATGCGCATGCCGGCCTTCTTTCTCGCGTCGGGCCTGTTTTTCATGCGCAGTGTCGACAAGCCCCTGAGCCGCTTTCTTGACGGCAAGATCCTGCATTTTGCCTATTTCTACGTTCTGTGGCTGACCATTCAGTTCGCTTTCAAGGCGCCGGGCATGGCATCGGAAAGCGGTCTTGTCGCTCCGCTGGGCAACTACCTGTTGGCCTTTGTCCAGCCATTCGGAACCCTCTGGTTCATCTATATCCTGCCGGTGTTCTTTATTGTAACGCGTGCGGTGCGGCATATTCAGCCCGCAAATATTCTGGCGGCTGCCATGCTGCTGCAGATCCTGCCGATCCACACCGGATCGATGATCATCGATCAGTTTGCGTCCTATTATGTCTGGTTCTACGGCGGATATGCGTTTTCGGAACGCGTGTTTCGTCTTGCGGAAAATGCATATAACAGCCCGTTGTTTTTTTTCACCGCAACAATGGCCATTGTTGTTGCGACCTGGCTTGCAGCGACATGGACATTCCCGCTGCCTGCCCTGCCCGGCTGGGCGGCAATTGGTGCAGACAAGCCCGACATCGCTTTTTCGATGTTACCCGGAATATCGCTGGTCTTTGGGCTTGGAGGCATTGTTGCGCTGGTCTCAATGAGCGTTTTGCTGGCCAATCTGCGCCTTGGTGAGTTCATCCGTTGGTGCGGCGCCCATTCCATCGTCATTTATCTGGCCTTTTTTCTGCCGATGGCCGTCACGCGGATTGCCCTGCTGAAGCTCGGCATAGTGCCGGATATCGGCACCATGTCGCTGCTGGTCTGGATTGCCGCCGTTACCGGCCCGATCGTCCTCTTCCGGCTGGTGCAGAAAACCGGATATGGCGTCTTTCTGTTCGAGCGGCCGAAATGGGCACGGCTGGAACAGGCGCGGCAATAGGTTGAACGCCGGCCGCATCAGGGAAATTCGGTTTAACGACCTCCCCGTACTGACTATGATGCGCCGGAAAACACATTGTGGAGTTTGCCGGTGACCACATCATTCACAATGAACTCCTATCTTGGAAAACAACTCCTGGCGCTGGTGCGGCAGGGCAATTATGCCCATGCCGGCGAGGAAGAAGCCATCGAACTGGCGATGGCGGATCTTCCTAAAGATGCAGGACAGGAGCTGCTTGACGCGGGGTGCGGCCGCGGCGGTACGGCGGCTTATCTGCAGGCGCATGGTTGGGGCGGGTCACAGGCATCAATATCGAGCCGCGCTCAATTGAGGGTGCACGAAATGAGTATCCCGATATTCGCTTTGAGACTTGCGCCATAACCCAGGTCCCCGATCTGTTCGATTGCCGGTTCGACGTCATCACCATGTTCAACGTTCTTTATGCGTTGGCCGACCACCGGACGGCTCTAGATGCGCTCGCAGACGTGGCGCGCCCCGGAGCAGTACTGATGATCTTCGACTATGTGGATCCCGGAACCTATCGCCGCCACGCGATTATCGAGGGTGGTAGCGCGTTTTTGCCGAATCCCATCCGCGAAGACCGTATATCGCAGGACCTGAGGGATGCAGGCTGGATATTGCTCGAAAAGCGCGACATTTCAGCGTCCTATGTCGGATGGTACGAAAAGCTTGTCGACAAGATCGATGATCGCCGAACCGAGATGGAAGCACTCGCCGGCAGCGATGGGTTTCATTTTGTCCGCGGCCTTTACGCCGGCCTGCTGGATGTCCTGCGTGCCGGCCATCTCGCCGGATATGTGATCTATGCCGATCGCAGCTGATGGCTGTGCGCTAGCGCGCCAGCGCATCCATGATGCGCACCCAGGAGCGGATGCCCATGTGGAACGAGCGAAGGTCGTATTTTTCGTTTGGTGAATGAATGCAGTCGTCTTCCAGCGCAAAGCCGACCAGCAGGGATTCCATGCCGAGCTTCGATTGAAAATCTCCGACAATCGGAATGGAACCGCCCATGCCGATGATCGCCGCAGGGTTGCCCCATTCCTCTTCCAGCACCGCCACCGCCTTGGCAAGCGCAGGGGAATCGAAGGGCAGATGTATGGCACCGGACGTGCCATGCTCCTCAAAATCCACCGAGCAATCGGCGGGTATGCGCGCCTTGACGAATTCTCTGAAATTCGACCTCACCGCATGCGGGTCCTGATCGCCGACGAGCCGGAACGAAACCTTGGCGGAGGCCTGTGCCGCGATGACGGTTTTGAATCCCTCGCCCGAATAGCCGCCGGTGATGCCGTTAACCTCGGCGGTCGGCCGCGCCCAGGCTCTTTCCAGGATTGTCCGGTCTGATTCGCCCGAGGGAACCGACAGTCCGACAGCCGACAGGAAATTTTCCGGTGCGCCGAGACCTTCCCACATCGATTTGATGTTGTCCGGCGTCTCATGCACACCGTCATAAAAATGCGGGATCGTGACCCAGCCGTTTTCGTCATGGATGTCGCCGAGAATTTTGGAAAGAATATGGATCGGGTTGGCTGCGTTGCCGCCATAATGGCCCGAGTGAAGATCGCGGCTTGCCGCCTTGATGGTGATTTCCTCACCGGTCAGGCCACGCAGGCTCACGGAAATGGATGGCGTTTCAGCGTTCCACATGCCCGTATCGCAGACCATGGCAAGATCGGCCTTGAGTTCTTCCGCATTCGCATCCAGGAACGGCTTCAGCGATTTTGATCCCGATTCTTCCTCTCCCTCGAACAATATCGTCACGCGGCACGGCAGGTCCCCCTGGGTTTCCTTATATGCTCTGCAAGCCTCGACGAAGGTAAGCAATTGCCCCTTGTCGTCGCTGGTCCCGCGGCCGGTGATCACTTTCCGGCCGGGAGAGAGTTCCTTGATCCCCGGATCAAACGGATCGCTTGTCCACAATTCCAGCGGATCAACCGGCTGAACGTCGTAGTGGCCATAAAAGAGCACATGCGGCGCACCGTCCGGCCCATCGTGATGCGCAACGACCATCGGGTGTCCTTCGGTATCGCGCACGCTCGCTGAAAACCCCAGTTCCGTGAGGCTGTCGACCAGCCACTGTGCCGCCTTGCGGCATTCGGCGGCAAACGCTGGATCCGTTGAAATCGACTTGATCCGCACAAGGTCCGACAATCGATCAAGACTGCTGTTGAGATTGCTGTCGGCCTGCGAAAGGACAGCTGCGAGATCGGCCATGACCATACTCCTGGTGTTGGAAATCGAATCGGGAGGTTAAAGCGAGATCCGAAAAGTGGGAACCGGTTTTCGGATAAATCGAGCGATGGGGAACAGGAGATCCGAAAAGTGGGAACCGGTTTTCGAACACATGCTGCGCCAACGGTTGGGCCCTTGCGAAAAGCCATTCGGGTGCACGATGGGACGTCTAATGGACTCAAAAAGATGCCACCGTGGCTGGAGGGGATAGTCACGGTGGCGTTGGGGATGTGAGCGGCGACCCGGAGAGGGGGGGATGAGGTCGCCGCTCTTGTCCGGCGTGGCGGGGGACATGCCTCTCGCCAGACATCGGCATATTAGCTTGCCGGTGATACTGATTTGGGCCGATGAATGTGGCAATTCAAGGACACAACCGCAGGAATATGGTCACGACTGTGTTACAGCCCAAAAATCAGTTCCCCGAACCCCCTGAAATCTTGTGGGTTTTAGGCTGCGGCCTGTGGTTGCCGAGATGCGTGAACCCCTTGGTTTCCGGGCTCCAGCACGCCAAACAGATTGCGCGGATCCGGCAGATCCGCAATCAAATCAAGTTCCTCGAAAATTCCGTGGCTTAGCGCCTGTCTGCGCATGAAATTGAGTGCTGAAAAATCCTCGATAGCGAAACCGACCGAATCAAACAATGTGATGTCCTTGTCCGACTGCCTGCCCGGCTCCGTGCCATCGATGACTTTCCACAGTTCCGTGACCGGATGGTTTTCGGGCAGTTGCTGGATTTCACCCTCTGTGCGTGTCTGCTCTGTGAATTCCACAAAAATATTCGACCGGTAAAGTATGTCCTTGTGCAACTCGGTTTTTCCCAGACAGTCGCCGCCGATTGCGTTGATATGGATCCCTTCTCCGACCATGTTGTCGGAAAGGATTGTGGCGCATTGTTTGTCGGCCGTGACGGTGGTGATGATGTCGGCGCCGGCAACCGCGTCCTGAGCCGTCGGGCACAGGGTGATGTCGAGCCCGTATTTGGCAAGGTTTGCGGCGCATTTCAGGCTGGCTGTCGGATCGATGTCATAGAGACGGAACCGTTTGATGCCGCAAATTGCCGCAAAGGCAAGTGCCTGGAACTCAGACTGTGCTCCGTTGCCGATGATCGCCATGCATTGCGAATCGGCACGCGCAAGGTGCTTGGCGGCCATTGCCGATGTTGCGGCCGTGCGCAGTGCGGTCAGCAGCGTCATCTCGGAGACCAGGATCGGATAACCCGTGGAGACGTCGGACAAAACGCCGAACGCCGTGACGGTCTGCAGACCTTCCTTCATGTTCTTCGGATGGCCGTTGACATATTTGAAGCCGTAATGGTCACCATCGCTGGTCGGCATGAGCTCGATCACGCCGACGCTTGAATGGCTGGCTATGCGCGGTGTTTTTTCAAACGCCGGCCAACGCCGGAAATCGTCTTCGATCGCCAGGCAGAGCCCTTTCAGAAATGGCTGTACGCCGGCCGCCTCGACCAGCTTGATCATCGCCTCTACTCCGACAAAATGCACCATTTCGATCTCCTCTCTGCCGCTAGTAGGACCGGGTGGGCAGGTCCATGACCCGCTTGCCGAAAAGGCTTGCAACCAGGTCCACCATCAGTTTTGCCGTTCTGCCGCGCTCATCCAGGAACGGATTGAGTTCGACCACATCCAGCGACGTGACAAGGTCGCTGTCATGCAGCATCTCCATGACCAGATGTGCCTCCCGGAAGGTCGCGCCGCCCGGCACCGTCGTGCCGACCGCCGGCGCGATCGTCGGATCGAGAAAATCGACATCGAGGCTGACATGCAGCGCGCTGTTGCCGGCCCTGACACGCTCCAGGAATGCGTTGAGCAGGGATGGCACACCGTGTTCGTGGATGGCGCGCATGTCATGCACAGTCACGCCATTGCTGGTCAGGGTGTGGCGTTCGCGCTTGTCGACGGAGCGGATGCCGAACATGCACACATTGTTGGGATCGACCGTCGCGGCAAGCGGCGGGAAGATATCTTCAAATCCCGGCTGGCCGGTCACATAGGCTACCGGCGTTCCGTGCAGATTGCCGCTCTGTGTGGTGTCCAGGGTGTGAAAGTCCGGATGGGCGTCGAGCCACAGCACGAACTGTTCGCGGCCCTGTTCGCTGGCATGGCGGGTGACCGCCGGTACGCTGCCCATCGATATGGAGTGATCGCCGCCGAGAAACACCGGCAGGTCGCCTGCCGACGCCGATTTATAGCCCATTTCGCTCAGCGACCAGGTCCAGCCGACGGTCTCGCCAAGATTGCGGATGGCGGTATTGGGATGCCCGACGCCATTGTCCGGCGAAGCATATGCATTGCCGCGGTCGCGAACCGCATAGCCGAGGCCGTCCAGCACATCGATTATACCGGCTGTTCGCAGCGCATCGGGACCCATAAGACAGCCGGGCTGGCTGGCTCCGGTTTCGACGGGTGCGCCGATCAGGGACAGTGTCTTGCTCATGATAGTCGTCGCCCGAATTCCTCGTATGATTCATTATGGTGCAGAAAAACGGCGGAAAAAGCTTGGCAAACTACCCAAATTGAGTTGCCAACTATCCGTTTTGATATGTATATGTTCCGATATGGATGATACGGATCAAAAACTCATATCGGCCTTGCGCCACAATGGCCGCGCCACGATCTCCGATCTGGCGGTCGAGCTCGGTGTTTCCCGTGCCACCGTGCGCACCCGGCTCGAGCGACTGATGCAGTCGGGTGAGATCCTCGGTTTCAGCGTCATCTTGCGCAGCGATGCCTTCGAGCAGCCGGTGCGCGGCATCATGCTGCTGTCGATCGAGGGGCGCGGCACCGACAGGATCATTGCCCGGCTGCGCGGCATGCCGGAAGTCACGGCCATACACACGACCAACGGCAAGTGGGATATCGTGGCGGAACTGGCCACCGATGCGCTGTCGACGCTGGATGGTGTCCTGCGCAATATCCGCCTTATCGAGGGCATATCCGCCAGCGAAACCAATCTCTACCTGGCGACCAAGCGCAGCATGGATCGCGCGTCTTTTTAGGCCGTAATGGCAGTCCGAATTCGCGCAATTTTCATAGACGCGCTCGTGAGGCTGCGTTATCCCTGTCGCCATGAACAAGGACGATCATCTCTTTCTAATCGATGGCTCGGGTTACATCTTCCGCGCCTATCACGCCCTGCCGCCGCTGACCCGCAAGACCGACGGTCTGCCGGTCGGTGCTGTATCCGGCTTCTGCAACATGCTTTGGAAGCTGCTGTCAGAAGCGCGCGACACCTCAGTTGGGGTCACGCCGACGCATCTGGCGGTTATCTTCGACCATTCGTCCAAGACCTTCCGCAAGGAAATGTATCCCGAATACAAGGCCAATCGTTCGGCGCCGCCGGAAGACCTCATTCCGCAATTCGGCCTGATTCGCCAGGCGACGCGTGCGTTCAACCTTCCCTGCATCGAAATGGAGGGTTTCGAGGCCGACGATTTGATCGCCACCTATGCGCGGCTTGCGGAAAAGGACGGTGCCCACACCACCATCGTGTCGTCCGACAAGGATCTGATGCAGCTGGTGACCGACAATGTCACCATGTACGACACCATGAAGGATCGCCGTATCACCTCACCCGAAGTGCTGGAGAAATGGGGCGTTCCGCCGGAAAAGATGATCGATTTGCAATCCCTGACGGGCGATTCGACCGACAATATTCCAGGCGTTCCGGGCATCGGACCGAAAACCGCCGCGCAGCTTCTTGGAGATTACGGCGATCTCGACACGCTGCTCGAACGGGCCGGCGAGATCAAACAGAACAAACGCCGCGAAAGCATAATCGAATTTGCCGATCAGGCGCGCCTGTCGCGTGAATTGGTCACGCTTCGAACCGATGCGCCGGTGACCGACACACCTGCCGATTTCCATCTGGAAGCCCAGGACGGGCCGAAACTGATCGCCTTTCTGAAAGCAATGGGTTTCAACACGTTGACGCGCCGTATTGCCGAGGCGACCGAATCCGACGCTGCGGAGATCGAACCCGCGGATGTCGAGGTCGAATGGGGCGCGCTGGCTCATGGCCCCGATCTCGATGCCGGCGATGCGCCCGATAAAAAACCCGCATCGCGCGCAGCATCCGAGGGCGGCTGGAAGCCCGGTGATCTGGCAAAAGCCCGCGCCGAAGCGGCCGCCAATGCGAAGATCGACCAAGACAGCTATCAGTGTATCCGTGATGCAGAGGCACTGGCTGAGTTTATTTCCACGGCACGCGAGACGGGTGTCGTCGCATTTGATACCGAAACCACCTCGCTTGATGCCATGCAGGCCGAGCTGGTCGGCTTTTCGCTCGCCTATCAGCCGCATGATGGCGCATCTGACGCTTCCGGTCCGATCCAGGCATGCTATGTGCCGCTCAATCACAAGAGCGGCATGGACGATCTGCTCGGCGGCGGGCTTGCCGAGGGTCAGATGCCGATCGACGATGCCCTGGGCCAGCTCAAGCCGCTTTTGGAAGATACGTCGGTTCTGAAGATCGCTCAGAACCTCAAATATGACTGGCTGGTGATGAAGCGCTACGGCGTCGAGGTGTACGGTTACGACGACACCATGCTGATTTCCTATGCCCTTGACGCCGGCCTTGGCGGACAGGGCATGGATGCGCTTTCCGATCGCTGGCTCGACCACAAGCCGATTGCCTATAAGGAAGTCGCCGGCAGCGGCAAATCCGCCGTTACCTTTGATTTTGTCGAGATCGACAAGGCGACCGCCTATGCCGCCGAAGATGCCGATATCACATTGCGTCTGTGGCAAGTGCTAAAACCGCGGCTTGCGGCGGAAGGCCTTGTTTCCGTCTATGAACGGCTGGAACGGCCGCTGGTGCCGGTGCTCGCCCGCATGGAAATGCGCGGCATCAGCGTCGACCGGCAGATCCTGTCACGGCTCTCCGGTGATTTTGCCCAGGGTGCGGCGGCGCTGGAAGATGAGATCCAGGAAATGGCCGGCGAAAAGTTCAACATCGGTTCGCCCAAGCAGCTCGGTGAAATCCTTTTCGGCAAGCTCGGCCTGCCGGGCGGCTCGAAAACTAAGACCGGACAATGGTCGACCTCGGCGCAGGTTTTGGAAGATCTGGCGACCGAAGGCCACGAGCTGCCCCGAAAGATCGTCGACTGGCGCCAGCTCACCAAGCTGAAATCGACCTATACGGATGCATTGCCCGGCTTCATCAATCCTGAAACCAAGCGCGTACACACATCCTACGCGCTGGCCGCGACGACGACAGGACGCCTTTCGTCCTCGGATCCCAACCTGCAGAACATTCCGGTACGCACGGCCGAGGGTCGTAAGATCCGCACCGCCTTCATATGCGAGCCCGGCAACAGGCTGGTATCGGCCGACTATTCGCAGATCGAATTGCGGGTGCTCGCCCATGTCGCAGATATCGACGCGCTCAAGCAGGCCTTTGCCGATGGCATGGATATCCACGCCATGACCGCCTCGGAAATGTTCGGCGTGCCGGTCAAGGACATGCCGTCTGAGGTGCGCCGCCGCGCCAAGGCCATCAATTTCGGCATCATTTATGGCATTTCTGCTTTCGGCCTTGCCAATCAGCTCGGCATCGAGCGCTCCGAGGCGAGCGACTATATCAAGACCTATTTCGAGCGTTTTCCCGGCATCAAGGACTACATGGACAGCACCAAGGCCTATGCCCGCGAAAACGGTTACGTGGAAACCATATTCGGCCGCCGCGCCCATTATCCGGATATTTCCACCGGCAATCCGCATATGCGGGCATTCAATGAACGCGCCGCCATCAACGCGCCGATCCAGGGCTCGGCCGCCGACATCATCCGCCGCGCCATGGTGCGCATGGACCCGGCGCTTGAAGACGCCGGCCTTGCAGCGCGCATGCTTCTGCAGGTACATGATGAACTGATCTTCGAAGTGCCGCAGGACGAGGTCGAAAAGACCATTGGCGTTGTCAGCGAGGTCATGGAAGACGCCGCAATGCCGGCCGTTTCAATGAAAGTGCCGCTGAAAGTCGACGCTCGCGCCGCAAGCAACTGGGACGAAGCGCACTAGTTTTTCGTTGTTCGAATGCCGATCATTTCTGCAAGGTCTTCGGGCCAGACGGTATCGGCGGTTTCCATCAATTCGTTGCGTGTCCACCATCGGTGCTCTTCCATCACCTCCATTTCCAGCGCCGTCCAGCCGCTGCGCGACAGGTTCAGCGTCCGCACGTCGATGCGGTAAAACCGCTCATCCGCCATGACGAATTCACCATCCGGAAGCTGCAGTTCGAATTGCCGCCGGCCGATCTGAGGCCCGACATCGCTGATGTCGAGTCCGGTTTCTTCTTTCAGTTCCCGGATGGCTGCGCATTTGAATGTCTCGTCACCCTCGAGCCCGCCGCCCGGGGTTGCCCAGTAGTCCTGACCGGCGAGCGGCCCTTTCTTGTGCACAAAGCGAAACAGCAGCACCCGGCCGCGTGGGTCGAGAAGGATGAGCCGCTCCTGTTGATGTGATTGGCGTTCACCGCGGAGCAATGCCGGTAGGCAAAACCCCTGCACTATAACGGGATGTTAGAATCCGCCTGCCACGAAGAAGAAATGTTGCGGTCCGCTGTGCGGCAAACGGACTGAATGCGGGAGGGACCGTCAATGGATATTAAAACCGATGCCGGCGTGATCGGACTGGGCATCATGGGCTCGGCGATGGCCGGCAACCTTTTGGCCACCGGCATGTCGGTCGCAGGGTACGATACAGACATGGAGGCCGCGCAAAGGTTCAAGGATGCCGGCGGGATGCCATTGCCCTCGCCCGGCGATGTTGCCGCTGCAGCACCCGTTGTTCTGGTGTCTTTGCCGGCCGCCCCGGGCACTTCATTCGGTAACAGGCGATATCATCGAAAAAGGCCCGGCGGGCAGCATTCTGATCGAATGCAGCACGCTAGCGATCAGAGACAAGGAAATTGCCCGCGCCGCACTTGCCGAGCGAGACATCGAATTGCTCGACTGTCCGGTCAGCGGCACCGGGTCGCAGGCCGCCACGGGCGATCTTGTCATGCTGGCGAGCGGCAATCGGGATGCGCTCGACAAATGCGGTCATATCTTCGACGCCATCTCCCGCGAGACCCGCTATCTCGGCGCCTTCGGCAACGGCATGAAAATGAAATTCGTCGCCAATCTACTGGTCTCGATCCTCAATACGGCGACCGCCGAGGCGCTTGTGCTTGCGCAAAAGGCGGGGCTCGATCCGCAGCTGACCTATGATGTCATCAGCGCCAGCGCCGGTTCCTCGCGCATGTTCGAAATCCGCGGTCCGATGATGGTCGAAGGCCGCTACACGCCGCCGACCATGAAAAACGATGTCTGGCGCAAGGATCTCGACCTGATATCGGAATTTGCTGCTGGCCTCGACTGCCCCGCGCCGCTGTTTTCCGTCACCGATATGCTCTATGCGCAAGCCGAGGCGCTGGGCCTTGGCAAGGAGGACACTGCGTCGGTCAAATGCGTCTTGGACCGGATTGCCGACGTCGATGGTGGCGACTAGGCTTAGCGGTCCGTTGCAGCGGCACGACCGTTTCGAGCCCGAAGTGACTGATAATAAGTTGTAAAAGAGTCAGCGTGATGAACTCATAGTTGAACTTGCGAATTGTGTGGTACCCAACGACATAATTGGCCGTAAATCCCATGGAAATTCCAGCGCAACGATATCGGGTGCACATATATATGGCATCAATGGTTTTGTCGTCTCATAAACTCGGCAAATAGCGGAACAGTAAAGTCGAGAAAGCCATGGTCTGTGCTATAAATCATACCTTTCCTGATGATATTTGCCCTTGCCGGCCCGAGAGATGACAGCTTTCGATCCATTGAGGCTGCGATGTCAGCCATAGGATATGGCCCATCCCCCAACTGCGCCATAGCAATGACGAATTGGACTTCTGCTTTGGTCAGACGGTCGAAGCGTACTTTAAAAAAACTTGCATCCAATGATGCGACCGCTTCCGTATAGGCTTCGATCACTTCTGGAAGAGTGATCACGCGCCCATCGGAATTGTTCCAAGAAATGGATGCCCATTCCTGCAAAAAAAACGGATAACATTGTGTGCGCTCTACGATTTCGTTGAGAGCACCTTGGTCGATCGTTGCACCCTCGTCTTCAATCGGACGCTCAACAGCCCGAGCTGCTGACTCCTTATCCAGCGCGCCAACTTCAGGAAATCCGAAAAGTCGTTCTGCGTAGGATTTCGCATCGCCTGCGAGCCGCGCTACCTGCGGCAAACCTGCGCCAACCAAAAGCACTGGAAGTCCAGATTGGGACATATGATGTAAAGAGACGATTAGTGCTGAGAGATCTTCTTCCGAAAGATACTGGACTTCATCGATCAGCAACAGCCAGCCTTTTCCAGCGGCTTGAGCTGCTTCACCAATAGCCTGGAAAAGATCTGGGAGATCAAACTGAAGATCACCGCTGTCTGCAAGACCGGGCTCAGGTTCGACTCCAATTTCAAAGCCTGCCACTTCGATTTTAGAAATAGATACGAAACCTCGCAGTCCACGAAGCCCCCGATTAGCGATGTCTTTCGCTGCTTCAACCACAGACAGTGAGCGCATCACCTTTCGCATCTGTGGTACCAGCAATCGCGCCAAGCGAGCATCTTCCGGTGCTTCGATTTTCGACGTTAGGAGTCCTTCCGCCTTCCCTATTCTCTCGATTTCATTGAGTAGAACAGTTTTGCCAGTTCCCCGTAGGCCGAGTAGCATGAGCGAGCGGGCGTGCCTCCCTTTGATAGCCCGACCACAAGAAATTTTCGCTTGCTTCAATATTTCATCCCTGCCTGCAAGCTCTGGCGGTCGACTGCCGGCGCCAGGGGCGAACGGGTTCAGGTACGGATCCATTGTGACCTCATTTTGGGCGGCTATAGGAAAATATAGCAATGTATAGCGATTTTTCCTATATATGGAAAGAATTCGCTATAGAAAAATATGTCAGTGGGAATGCCTCATGGCCGGCAGACCATGAATGATAGTTATGTAATCGATTTGCCCTGAATTTGCGGCGCGGCCGTCGGCTTGTTATCGAGCACATGTTGCCGTGCCGCCGTGTGTGCACGACTTCCGCCTCCGGAGACGATCGCGTCGACGATGGGTGTGTGGGATTCGGCAAGATCGAGCAGATTGCGGCTGCTGCGCGCCACATTGACCATGGTGCGCATTTTGACGTTCAGCGTCTCCCACATGCCCAGAAGCACCCGATTACCAGAATGGTCCACGATGATCCGGTGAAACTCCATGTTGTGGTCGGCAAAGGCGGCTGAATCGCGCTTTCGGGCGGCCTTTTTCATGTCGCGGATGCAGGCGGTGAGCCTGGCCTTTATGGTGCCGCCCGATTGTGCGGCGAGTTCACTCGCATAGCCTTCCAGCTGGGCGCGGACATCATAGATCTGCCGCAGCTCTTCGTCTGTAATGACCCGCACCCGTGCGCCCTTGTTGCGCAGCGTTTCGATGACGCCCAACGGCACCCCGGCTCTGATTGGCGGCGGTCCGCCCTTCAACAAGAATTTTACCCCCGGCCATGAATATATGGGAACCGTCGCGGCCCTCGGTCCCGGGGTTGACGAGTTCGACATTGGCGACCGGGTGACCGTCGAAATCCATGCCGGCTGCGGCCAGTGCAAGCGCTGTCGCCAGGGCATGTACACCTCCTGTCACAATTACGGCCTCAATTACGGCGATGTCGACAAGGGCCACCGGGCCAACGGCTTCACCACCGATGGCGGCTTCGCCGAATATGCGGTCAACAATATCAACACGGTCATCAAGGTTCCGGACGACATGTCCGACGAGGAGGCCACGCTGGTCGTCACCGCCGGCACATCCATGTACGGGCTGACGTCGGCAATCCAGAACTTCTTTCTCGATTCCGGACCGTCGCCCTATGTCATTCTGGCGTTGATGGTGCTTGTCTGGTTTCTGTTGGGTATGGTCATCGACTCCATCTCCATCATGCTGCTGACGGTGCCGATCTTCGAACCGCTTGCCGCGGCGCTCGGCTTAGACCGTATTTCCTTTGCCGTTGTCGGAATTCTGGCGATTGAGGCAGGTCTTCTGACCCCACCCTTCGGCCTGCTTGTCTACACGGTGAAGGCGGCGATCGAGGATCCCGATGTCGGGGTGCGCGAGATCTTCCGCTATTCGATTCCCTACTGGATCATCATGCTGATCGGCATCGTGTCGATCGTCGCCCTGCCGGGCATTGCCAACTACTTGCCCAATCAGCTCTTTTAACCCTACCTCACACTTACAAGGAGGATTAGCCATGCCCGCCTGTTGGGTCGCCCGCTCCAAAATCAACGATCCGGTTGCCTACAAGCGCTACACCGATGAGGTGCCCGCAATCATCGCCGGATTCGGCGGCAAGGTGCTGGCGCGCAATGGCGATTTCCGCATCCTTGAAGGGCCGGACAAATTTCACCGCTTTGTGGTCATAGAGTTTCCCTCCCTGGACGATGCCGAGGCGTGCTGGCGGTCCGATGCCTACAAGGAGGCTTCAAGCCATCGCAGGAACGGCGCCGGTGAGGTCGAACTGATCCTCGTCGACGGGGGCGATGCGACGCAGTAGCGGCGTGACCTGATTGACGATTGAAATTTGGTACTTTTTCGGAGACTGAGATGAAAACCAACGTTGTAATAATCAATGAACAGGGACCGGCTGACGTGATGGAAATCCGTGAGGTCGAGGTGAACCCGCCCGGCCCCGGCGAGGTGCTCATCGAGCAGACCGCAATTGGCCTCAACTACATGGACGTCTACCAGCGTTCCGGTCATTACCCGCTAGCGCTTCCCTCGGGACTTGGCTTGGAAGCCGCAGGCGTGGTTCTGGAAGTCGGTGAGGGCGTTTCCGATCTGGCAAAGGGAGACCGGGTCGTCTACGGGCCGGTGCTCGGCGCCTATGCCAGGCTGCGCAACGTTCCGGCCGCCCGGCTTGTTAAAATACCGGACGGTATTGATGACAATACGGCCGCCGCGGTGATGATGAAAGGCATGACGGTCGAATATCTCATGTGCCGTGCTTATCCGGTCAAAGCAGGTGAAGACGTGCTGTTTTATGCCGCATCCGGAGGCGTCGGCCACATTGCCGGCCAGTGGGGAAAAAACATCGGCGCCCGCATGATCGGCGTCACGTCAGGCCCGGACAATGTCCGCCACGCGCTTGAAAACGGTTATGCGGATGCCATCGACCGCAAGAGTGAGGATATTGCCGGCCGCGTGCGTGAACTGACCGGCGACAAAGGTGTCAGCGTGGTATTTGATTCCGTCGGCAAGGCGACCTTCGAAGCCTCAATCGATTCACTCGCGCCGCGTGGCTATTTCATGTCCTTCGGCTCGACAACGGGCGAAGCACCGCCGGTGCCGCCCAGCCTGCTGCAGCACAAGGGCTCGCTCTATTTCTGCCGCCCGACGCTCGCCAATTACGTGTCGGCACGCGATGATCTCGTTCACTCGGCATCAAAGGTCTTTGAACTGGTGGGTTCCGGCGCCATCAAGGTGGAAATCACCCAGCAGCGTCCGCTCTCCGAGATTGTCGATGTGCACCGGGCGTTCGAGGCTGGAGAAACCACCGGCTCGACCATCCTCGTGCCGTAACAGCAATGGAATTTCTGCGTTCGGTAGAACCCGGCTTTGCCTGCCCAAACGATAGAAGGCCCTTCGTGAGAAGGACCCTCCATCGCGCCAAATAAAAATGTCTTCGTAAATATATATAAAGTAGGCGCTGCTGAAATATCGTAACCCGACAGAGACTTAACGAGCGTCGGACGAATTTTCAGTGCCCCGTAACCCCGGAATTATGACACGCGTTACCAACGCAAAAAAAGTGGATTTTTGGTAATGTTGCCAAATTCCAGCGATTATCGATATCGGCTGTTTTAGTTGCCGCTTGTCCGGGTGTCGACGGCCCTTTGGCCAATTCACGGAATGTCGTAGCGATGTCCATAAGGAAGTACCGCCGTTTTGATGGGCCCGGATATTCGGCTGCCGCAGATTCAGGCGAACTGATGGCCGATTGTCCGCCACCCTTGAAAGGACGATGTTGTTGAACTGCAGAATTGAATGGGCCAGGCAAATTTGCCCGCTGACTGCGTTGGCTTGCACTTGTGGTGGGTTGGCACCACGGCGTGCAAGTCGCCTTGTCAGCGACCAAAATCGCTCTGGTCAAATGATTCCATTTTATCAAGGCGTGCTCTGGCCCGGCAGATTGAAAGTTTCTGCCATTGCGCGTGAATGTGTCGTACCGTTGGACCGGTGAAGTGGTGTGAGTACATTTCAGACCGGGAAATGACCGGGCATCAGCGCGGATGCGGGCGGCAATCAGGCGGCGTAGTTTAAGGAAAACAACGGGTTAATCATAATTTGACAGGTCCGGAAACCCCACCCATGGAGACCATGATCGTGATTATTCTGTCATCATCCGGCGCGCCGGCGCTTGTATCGTTCGCCGGAAAATCCCATAGCCGGACTGTCTCAGCTGCGCTGCTGACTATCAAAGGGTCGCAAAAAAGCTAGATTTTCGGCGCGAACTGGATAGGCTGTCATTCAAAATAACAAAATAAAGCCAAAATGATCACGGGAGAAATTATGAGTAACCGAGAAACAGAAGCCTTACTGGCAAAAATACTTGAGGCGGCTCAAAGGAAACGCCTGAACCGTCGCCGGTTCATGGAAGGCGCCCTGGCGACCGGTGCAACGGCCGCCGCGGCCTCAACGCTCTGGTCAACAAAAGTAGCGGCGCAAACGCCAAAGCGGGGCGGTACGTTCCGCGTCGGTGTACACGATGGCAACACTGCGGACAGTCTGGATCCGGGTACCACGGAAAGTGTGTACATGATTCAGCTGTCGCATGCCGCCCGCAGCTACCTGACCGAAATCACCAACACCAACGAGCTTGGCCCCGACGTCGCAGAAAGCTGGGAAGCAACACCCGATGCTTCGGAATGGCGCTTCAAGCTGGCCTCGGGCGTGACCTTCCACAGCGGCAAGACCTTGACCGCTCAGGACGTGGTTGACTCGCTGAACTATCACCGTGGCGAAAAGACCACATCGGCTGCCAAGGCCCTGTTGTCGGATGTCACGAATATCGGCGCCGAGGGCGATGATACGGTTGTCATCACGTTGGCCTCGGGCAATGCCGACTTGCCGTTCCTCGTTTCGGATTATCACCTGGTGATCTTGCCGTCCGATGGCAATGGCGGTGTTGACTGGCAAAGTGGCGACGGCGCCGGCCCGTACAAGATCGTCAATCACGATCCGGGTGTGCGCACCGAGCTTGTCAAGCACGATGGCTGGCATCGTGAAGGCGCCTATTTCGACGCCGTACACATGATTGTGCTGAATGACGCCAATGCGCGCCAGACCGCACTGATTACCGGCGACATTGATGCCATCACCGATGTTGATCTGAAGACCGTCAGCCTGTTGCAGAGGGCACCGGGAATCGTCATCGACGACGTGCCCAGCGGCTCCCATGTCACTTTGCCGATGTTCTGCGATCAGGGACCGTTCGACAATGTCGATGTCCGGCTGGCTCTCAAATACGCCATAAACCGGGAAGAGATCGTCGAGAAGATTCTCTTCGGCTATGGCAGCATCGGCAACGACCATCCGATCGCGCCTTCCCTGCCCTATTGGGCGGATCTTGAGCAGCGGACCTATGACCCTGACAAGGCCAAGTTCCACATGGAAAAATCCGGTCTTGGCAATATCAAGGTCAAACTGTCCGCCGCAGATAGCGTGATGAGCGGTGCCGTGGACATGTGCGTGCTTTATGCCGAGCATGCCAAGGCAGCGGGCATAGACATTGAAGTCGTGCGCGAGCCCAATGACGGCTACTGGTCGAATGTCTGGCTGGTCAAGCCCTTCGTCTTTGTTCAGTGGGGCGCGCGTCCGACACCGGATGTCATGTTCTCGCTGGCCTACAAGGACGATGCGGCCTGGAACGAAAGCCACTGGCAGAACAAGCGGTTCAACGAACTGCTCCTAGCCGCCAAAGCGGAACTCGACCAGGACAAGCGCGCCGGGATGTACAAGGAGATGCAGCTCCTGTGCAAGGACGATGGCGGAACCATCGTTCCCTTCTTCCGCAACCGGACAATGGCCCGTCGCGACAATGTCAAGCACGGCGAGTTCATTGCATCCAACTGGGAGCTGGACGGAGCGCGCGGCTACCAGCGCTGGTGGTTCGGCTGATAAAAAATCCCCGGGCCCGAAAGGGTCCGGAGATCTGCATGTTTTGAGCCTGATGGCCGGTTGGCCGTTAGGTTTTCTTTTGGTGGGCCGCTTCGCCGATATTGTCCAGGCCACGCTGATCCAGAAGGTTGCTCAGCCAGTCGGGGTCCATTTCCGGAACCGATGACAGGAGCAGGTCGGTATATTCGTGATGCGGCGGCTGGAACATGGCTTCCTTCGGCCCCATCTCGACAACCTTGCCTTCCTTCATGACCACAACGACATCGGCAATCGACCGCACGGTCGCAAGATCGTGGGTGATGAACATGTAAGCGAGATTGAGCTCTTTCTGCAGCCGGTCGAGCAGGCGCAAAATACCTTCGGCAACCAGCTGGTCCAAGGCGCTTGTCACCTCGTCGCAGATGATGAAGGCCGGATCGGCGGCAAGCGAACGGGCAATGCCGACACGCTGTTTTTGACCGCCGGAAAGTTCCGAAGGAAGCCGGTGGTAGTAGAGCGACGGCTCCATTTCAATCTGATCGAGCAGCTGGTCGACCCGTTTTTTCAAGTCCGCCCCGCGCAATCCGCTATAGAACTGCAAGGGTCGTCCGATGATCTCGCCGATGCGCTTTTTCGGATTGAGCGCGGTGTCGGCCATCTGGTAGATCATCTGACACTGGCGAAGCTGATCCTTGCTGCGGTTCTTGTAATTTGGCGGCATCGGCTTGCCGTCATACAGGATCTCGCCCTGTGTCGGCGGCAAAAGCCCGGTGATACAGCGGGCGGTCGTCGATTTGCCCGAACCGGATTCACCAACCACCGCAACGGTACGTCCGCGGTAGATATCGAAGGACACACCGTCAAGAACCTTCACCGGACCATATGAGGCCGACACGTTCTTGACCGAAATCAACGGGGTTTCCCCGGCTGCAGGCTCCGATTTCTGATCACGCTTGAAACTGCGCACGGCCCAGAGCGATTTGGTATAGTCCTCTTCCGGATCGGCCAGCATTTTGCGCGTGTCGGCCTCTTCGACCTCGTCGCCCTTCAGCAAGACCTTGATACGGTCGGCCATCTGCGCCACCACCGCCAGATCATGGGTTATGTAGAGCGCCGCCGTGTTGAACTGGTCGACGATATCGCGGATCGCCGCAAGAACCTCAATCTGAGTTGTCACGTCGAGCGCGGTCGTCGGCTCGTCGAAAATGATCAGGTCCGGACGGCAACTCATCGCCATTGCGGTCATGGCGCGCTGCAACTGCCCGCCGGAAACCTGGTGCGGATATCGAAAGCCGATCTCCTCCGGATTGGGCAGGCGCAGACGCCGGTAGAGCTCTATGGCATCTTCCTGGCTATCGGCCTTGGAACTGACCTTGTGAAGCAGCGAAGATTCCGTGTGCTGGTCGATCAGCTTGTGCGCCGGGTTGAAGGATGCCGCCGCCGATTGGGCAACATAGGCAATGCGCGAGCCGCGCAAAGCCCGTCGTTCCGAGCGGGTTGCCGTCGTCAGATCCATGCCGTCAAACAGCACGGTGCCGTTGGAAATGCGGCAACCATCTCGGGTAAAACCCATGGCGGCAAGGCCGATCGTCGATTTGCCGGCGCCGGATTCGCCGATCAGGCCCATGACCTCGCCGCGGTGCAGCGTCAGGTCGATACCGTGGACAATTTCGATCCAGTTTTCGTCGGAGTAGCCCTCGATCTTGAGATCCTTGATCTCCAGCAGGACGCTTTTTTTGTCGTCTTCACTCATGACCTATTCCTTCAGTCCGGATGAAATGTGCAGCATCCAGTCCACCACGAAGTTCACGGCGACTGTCAAAAGGGCGATGGCGGCGGCTGGAATCAACGGTGTTATCTCACCGAACGAAATCAGCGTTGCGTTCTCGCGCACCATCGAGCCCCAGTCCGCGGTTGGCGGCTGAATGCCGAGACCCAGGAACGACAGGGCGGATATGGCGAGAAAGACGAAACAGAACCGCAGGCCGAATTCGGCTGCCAGAGGCGCTGTGATGTTCGGCAGCACCTCCCTTGAAATGAGATACCAGGTGGATTCGCCTCTTACGCGTGCTGCCTCCATGTAGTCCATCACCACGATGTTCGTGGCAACGGCACGCGCCAGCCGGAAGATCAGCGGTGAGTAGAGCAATGCGATGACAAGCGTCAGATTCAACACGCTGGTTCCGACAATGGTCAGCAACAGCAGCGCAAAGATAAGCTGCGGGATGGCCATCAAAGTGTCGACGATCCGTCCCAGCACCTGGTCGACCCAGCCCCCCATCTGCGCCGCTACAAGTCCGCCGATCGTGCCGACGGTGAACGCAATTGCAGTTGTCATCAGGGCGATGCCGACCGTATTGCGCGCACCGTATATCAGACGGCTGAACAGGTCGCGTCCGAGCTGGTCGCCGCCCAGAAGCATCAGATCGTCAGGCGGCGCAAAGGAACTGCCAACCACCTCGGCCTCGCCGAACGGCGCTATCACCGGCGCGAAAACCGCTGCGATAATGTAGGCGATGATCACCAGCAGTCCGAATGCGGCCGTCAGCGGCGCTGTTCGCATCAGTTTTGCGCCCTCGGGCGGCAACACCTGGATGAGCGATTCGCGGAAGCTGTACGAAAGACCCGCGGCTGCCGCCAGCAGCGCCACGCAAATGGTGATGTTGACCAGCACGTCGGCACCGAACAGCAGTCCGGAAATCATTGATATACACAACAGCGTAAACAGCAGCAGCAGCGCGGTGCGGTATTTGTAATAACCGGCAACGCAGCAGGCAACGATCAGAAACGCATAATAGATAATAACGAATGTAAGCATTTATCCGATCCTCACTTCGGGTGCCGCAAACGCGGATTTGACAGGATCGCACCGACATCCGCGATCAGATTGAACAGGATAAAGGTGGCAGCGAAGATCAGGCAGCAGGCCTGCACGACCGGGAAGTCGCGTTTGGTCACACTGTCGACAAGAAGCTGACCGACGCCCGGATAGACAAAGACAACCTCGACCAGGACCACGCCGGTGATCAGATAGGCAAGGTTCAGCGCCACGACGTTGATGATCGGCGCCAGCGCGTTTGGAAGAGCGTGCCGCGTAATCACCTTGCCGTTCGGAACCCCTTTGAGCCGCGCCATTTCGATATAGGGCGAAGCCAGAAGGTTGATGATCGCCGCCCGGGTCATGCGCATCATATAGGCGGTCACCACAAGCGCCATGGTAATTGCCGGAAGCATGGTCCGGTAAATCCGTTCACCCATTTCCATATTCGGCGTGACGTTTGAAATCGCCGGAAACATCTGGTTCTGGACGGCAAAGAAAACGATAAGGATATAGCCGAGGAAGAATTCCGGTGAGGAAATCGCAACCAGGCTCAACGCATTTGCCACCCGGTCAAACACCGAATTGCGGTACAGTGCAGCCAGGACGCCGAGGCCGATCGCCAGCGGTACGGATATCAACGCCGCAAGTCCTGCGAGGAACAGCGTATTGGCAAAACGCGGCCCGAGTTGTTCTGCAACCGAGCGTTCATTGGCCAGCGATACGCCGAAATCCCCCTGCACAGCACCGCCCAGCCATTCGAAATATCGAACATATGAGGGACGGTTGAGACCGAGCTCCTCACGCAGCGCGGCAACGGTTTCTTCGGTCGCCGATTGTCCCAGGATCTGCTGGGCTATGTCGCCCGGCAGCAGTTCCACGGCGCCGAAAATAATGATCGAAACGACAAGCAAGGTCACAAGACCCAACAGCAGTCGCTTGCCGATCAGCGGCAACACACCTCCCATATTCCCCTCCTTGGGATCATTCGGATTCAAATGATCGTTAATTTTTGCTGACCGGATGTTCGCAATTGCTCCGGTACTAAGTCAACTCAAAACAAGTGTTTGTGGATTATGGTGGATTTACAACGCCTGCCGATTGCCGATTTACGCCCTGATATGGCGGTGAAACGACCATGGGCGCTGGCAGATTTCTGGTCTGGAAGCGACCGATTCCCGTAAGCAGCGGTCATCCGCACCCGGTTCATGATATCCGGCAGCGCCGTGATATGTCCCCAAATACCGGGCGTATTTGAGGAAAAGTGTTTGATCGACGCGGATTACTCAGCTTAAAGTTTCCTAATATGGAAACCTTGCTTTGGTAAAACGCGCACTTTTGAGACGTCTGGGAGATGCTGACATACGGCTGTTGCGGGTGTTTGTCACCGTCGCTGAGTTTGGCGGCCTCGCGGCGTCCGAATTCGAACTGAATATCGGCCGATCGACGATTTCCAAACATCTTGCCGATCTGGAATTGCGGCTTGGGTTGAAATTGTGTCAGCGCGGCCCGGCTGGGTTTGCCCTGACCGCGGAAGGCGAGCAGGTCCTTCAGGCTGCCAACCGGCTGTTGTCTTCGCTTGAAGATTTCCAGTCGGAAGTTGATGATATTCACAAGCACCTGACCGGAACCCTGCGGCTGGGCCTGTTCGATCAGTCGACCACCAATCCGGCAGCGCGCATACATCAGGCGATACAGTCTTACGACCAGCTGGCGCCGGATGTTGCGCTGGAGATCGCGATTGAGCCGCCCAATGTCATCGAATCGAAAGTCATAGACGGCACGCTGGATGTCGGCATTGTGCCCGTGCACCGAAAATCGTTATCACTCGAATATTTCGTCCTCTACGAAGAAGTCATGACGCTTTACTGCGGCGAGGGGCACGCATTGTTCGGTGACACGGCTGATCCGGATGGCGACAATATTGATTTCGGGCATTACAAATATGCCGGTTTTGGTTTCAACTCGCCCAATATGGCTGCGGGCAAGAGCCTTGGACTGCGCCGGGCCGCAAGGGTCCAGGACGAAGAGGCGCTGTCGCTTCTCATCCAGTCCGGACGCTATCTCGGATTTTTGGCCGATCACGTGGCGGAGACGTTTTTGATCAAGGGCAAGGTCTGGCCGGTTGCAGGGAGCCGGACACAATATGCCAGCAAATTTGCCGCGATCACCAAGAAAAGACCGGAACCGGGCCGCAAGACCAAGGCCTTTTTGACCTGTCTCGAGGAGGCCCATGCAAGGGTGTGAGATGGCGGCTCAGCAGTTTGCTGATCCGCATGCGGACGGTGCGCGCTGTTTTTATGATTGTCAGAAATTCGCCGGAAAAGTCGAATGTCCGTATCACACATCCTTGGACATGCGCATGACTTTTGACCCCATGCACCGCGCCACAGCTGTTGGTTTGCCTTCAAGCCGTTCAACCAGAGTAACCATGCGTTTTCGAACATCCAGGGGTTCCCGCTTCAGCAGCCTCAGCAGTACTTCCGAATTTGCCATCGTAGTTTCCGACAGTTCGGCGACAAATGTCTGAACCTTCGGATCGTCCGTGGAATCGAATTCGTTGTCGCCGGCGAAGCGGATGGTTTTTACCATCAGATTGGACATCAGGTCTGTGTAATAACCGGGGAGCTCGCCGCCGGCTTCGTTTTCCAGACATTCCCGAACCGCAACTTTGATCAGACGTCGCGTCTGCGATGGCGATTCCTGGTAAAGGGCGATGGTCCCGGCCATGGCCTTTCCGGCATTGTCCTCGCGTTTGTAGACCGCCAAACCCTGAAGCCCTGCCAGACCGGCAAAAATGAAGCCGAAGAGCCCCAACATGAACATACGCATGTGTCCCACCTTCCGTTCCAATTTTGCGGACCTTAAAACAATAAGATTAAACAGATAGATACAGGCGAAGTGCGATTGGTTTTTAGGTAAACATGGTCTATACGGGTGGCAGTATCACCTTCGCATCGTGGAACTCAATGCTTCCCGGGTCGCGCCTGAGGTCCCATGGTATTGCCAATGGTTTTGCCCATTGTTTTGCCCGTGATTTTGAATGCCGGATCGGGCTGTGCGTACTACTTTTATTCAGGCCAATGAATTCATATATCTTGGAGCAGCAGCCAGATCGGTTTTTCTGCGCATGGCTCCGGGGGTAAGACGATGACCGCAACCCAATCGACGATAGAACGCAAGTTGACAACGATCCTTGCGGCGGACGCCGCCGGTTACTCCAGCGCCATGGATGCCGATGAAGTGGGCACGCTGGAGGCGCTTCGTGCGGCACGCGAAGTCTTTTCAAAATTCATCACCAGACACAATGGCCGTATTGCCAACACGGCGGGCGACGGGCTGATTGCCGAGTTTCCGTCCGTCGTCGAAGCCGTGCAATGTGCCATCGAGGTACAGCGTGAGCTCGGCGACAACGGCCATGGCGGCAGCCTGCGCTTTCGCATCGGCATTCATCTCGGCGACGTCATTGTCGACGGCGACGATCTTCTGGGCGAAGGCGTCAATCTCGCCGCGCGCCTGCAGACCATGGCGGATCCTGGCGGCGTGCTCGTTTCCCAGCAGGTCTACGATCAGGTGCATTCCAAACTGACGGTCGGCTTTGAATATCTCGGCGAGAGGCGCCCGAAGAACTTTTCCGAAGACGTGTCCGTTTACTGCGTGTCCTTCGCGGACGACAAGCACAAGGGGTTCTTTGGCCGCAATGCCAAAGAACCCAGGCACCCTGCCGACAAACAGACCCCAAAGAGACCTGAACGTCCGCAATCTGTTGCCGCCGACACGGGTAACGTAACGGATATCGAGGCGCTTCGCGAAAAAGTCATCCGGCATGCCAAGATTCTGGGTGCGGTCTGGATCGGACTTTTGGCGATCAATCTGGCCACCTCCGGCATATTCTGGGCGCAATGGCCCGGCATCGCCATGCTTGTGCTGATTGGCCTTGAAGCCGCGCCGCATTTTTCCAGCAGCCGTTATGGCGCATATCTCGCCCGCTTTGCCGTCATCGTCGGCGCGCTGGTGCTTATCAATTTATTGACATGGACCGGCACGCTGTGGGTCGTCTGGCCGGCCGGCGCTCTCATCGTCGCCGAAGTAATCAGGCGGATCAGCGCAAAGCGGTCGTGACCGCCACGGCCATGACGGTTCATTCTATAAGCCGTCTACATGACGATTTGCGCTTGCTTTCCCGGCAAAAGTATTGCCACCGGCCGAACTGGCAACGGTCTCGAAGATGTAACTCACAAAAAGGATAGCTGCTTGAATTGCCGCCTCTGACAACTCCTCCTATGTTTGAAGTGAGAAGTTTCTGCATGCAATTTCCGATTGTCTAAATATTCCCGTATTCCCGTGTATCGTGCGACCAGCGTCGTTCCATTTTATTGAGCCAGAAACCCAAATATTTCAATGAATTGCTATCTGATTAATCTTGATCGTTCAAAGGAGAGGCTCAATTGGTTCCTGTCCAAAACAGTCGAATTCAGCTTCGAGATCAAACGCGTTTCGGCAACTGACGGAAACAAGCTGCCCCATTGGTTGATTGGCAACTGCCGGACGCCTTTGCAACACTGCGCCGCTTGCTTGAGGCCCGAATGGGCAGACAAGGCAAGCGGGAGTTTGTTCAGATTCTGCGTCTCATGGAGACATTCTCACTCGATGATGTCGCCGCCGGCATAAACAGCGCCCTGGAACGCGGTGTCATCGGGTTTGATGCCGTCAAGCACCTGGTTCTGTGCCGGATTGAACGTCGCCCGCCACGGCTCGACATGACCGTTTATCCTTATCTGCCCAAGGCCCATGTGGCAGCGACATCGCCAGGGGTCTATATGAGCCTGCTACCTGGATCAGGCCGATGAGCGATACGCCTCAATTGCTGTTAGCCCATCACCTCAAAGCCTTGAGGCTGCCCACGTTCCTGCGTGAGTACGACAAGGTCGCCAGACAGTGCGCCAGCGAAGGAATAGATCATCCCCGTTATCTTCTGCAGCTTGCCGAACTTGAGCTTATCGACCGGGAACGCCGCATGGTCGAACGCAGGATCAAGGCGGCAAAGTTCCCAACCCTCAACAAGATGCTGGTTCTGGAACTGGCCCGCTGCGACTACATCTCTCGCCATGACAACATTATCGCTGTCGGCAACTCCGGCACCGGTAAAACACACATCGCCCTGGGGCTTGGATTGGCCGCCTGCCAGAAGGGCCTGGCCACCGGCTTCATCACCGCATCGGCGCTTGTCCATGCATTGCTGGAAGCCCGCGATGACAAGCAGCTCCTGCGTCTGCAGAAACAGTTGGCCAAATACAAACTCCTGATCATCGAT
>JAAEOH010000087.1 GCA_024244645.1 Hyphomicrobiales bacterium | reverse complement strand
AGTTTAGAACTTCGGCTTATCATAGCACCCGGTGGCACTTGCAGTAGGAAGTTGGTGTGTACAGCTTCCATAAAGTTGCGTCTCGTAGGTTGTTCAATATCAAAATCATCAATGTACTTCCTGGCGATGATTGTCCCAGCTGCGCTGTGACTGCCTCCCTTCGTTGTTGCGAAACGATTGTTGAACACCTGTTCGGGCGTAGGATATCGCGGGGCCTTGATCTGCTCCCATTGGACGATACGCCGTATTGCGGCACGGAGTTGCCCGGTGTCAAATATTGCTAGCATGCCGACCTGCTCATACGGCCGCAGTCGTTTAGCGAGTTCTGTGTCCCAGTCAACATCAGCAGCACCCCGCCCTATGAGTGTGCCTAGCTCAGTGATGATGCTGCTATAGTCACATACGCACACACCGCACCCTTTGACGAGAGCAAGTCCGGGCTCATACCAGAACCCCAGGACGATACCAGATGCCATCAAGAAGCGGATATGACCACAGATGCAGGTATTGACACACCTGCTGCTACTGAAGTGAGCAACGTGTTAAGATATGCATTGTAGTGTGAAGATATATATATACTTATATCTTATATGTATTGTGTTGTGTATGTACACTGATTGAAGTGTACATTAATTAGTAGTTTTTACTCGGATTATGTAACATCCTGAGAACGTACAAACCATAAAATAATATCACTGTCTTTTATT
>JAAEOH010000086.1 GCA_024244645.1 Hyphomicrobiales bacterium | reverse complement strand
TGCGAGGCGAAGACAGTATTGCAGAGCTCTGTCGAAGAGAGGGTATCGCCCAGAGCCTGTATTATACCTGGTCGAAGGAATTTCTTGAGGCGGGCAAGAAGCGGTTAGCTGGTGACACCGCACGTGCGGCAACTTCCGACGAGGTCACACACCCGTGCCGGAATGCAAAACCCGGTCCAGCGTGCCTGGACCGGGTTTTGGTTGTCTTACTCGAACCACCAGCGCTCAGGAGCGCGGAAGCCGTCCAGCGTCCAGTTGGCGCCGACGACCTCGGGTGTCTTGACCTTGTTGTTGTGCGCCATCACGTAGCTGGCGAACATGGGAACGATGACACCGCCATCGGTGCGCACGATGTCCTGCATTTCACCGTACATTTCGCGACGCTTGTCATCATCGAGCTCGGAGCGTGCTTCTACAAGCAGCTTGTTGAAACGCTCATTGTCCCAGAAGCTGTCGTTCCATGCAGCGCCCTTCGCGTAGGCGGTGGTGAACATCCAGTCTTCCGTTGGACGGCCGCCCCAATAGACCGCCGACCAAGGCTTTTTCATCCAGACATCCGACCAGTAGCCGTCGTTGGGCTCACGCACAACTTTGATATTGATGCCGGCCGGCTTGGCCTGCTCTGCATAAAGAAGCGCTGCGTCCACCGCACCCGAATAGGCAGCATCGGCCGCCGAAAGGGACACGTCGAGGCTGTCCAGTCCCGCCTTCTTGAGGTAGGCCTTCGCCTTTTCAGGGTCATAGCTGTTCTGCTCAAGATCGGCATGATAACGGTTGGATTTGCTGATCGGGTGATCGTTGCCGATGTCTCCGTAGCCGAAGAGGATCTTGTCGACGAGTTCCTGTCTGTCGATGGAGTGTTTGAGGGCCAGACGCACATTGGGGTCGCTGAAGGGTTCGGCACGCGTATCCATGGCGAATGTGTAGTGCTGCGTACCGGTCGTCGACAGGACAGTGACATCGGGAACGCGATTGAACAGGTGTACCGTTTTCAGGTCGACCTGGTCGATAACGTCCACGTCGCCGGTGCGCAGAGCGCTTTGCCGGGCCGCCGGGTCAAGAATGGAGAGCATTTCAATGCCGTCGAAAAATGCCCGGTCGGTTTTCCAGTAGTTCGGATTGCGCTCAAGTGAAGCTCTGACACCCGGTTCGTATTCCTTGACGATATAACCGCCGGCTCCGTCGGGGCTCTTCGGATCGATCTTGCCGTCGGCTGTGGCCGGCATGATCGGAAGGTGATAGTCGGACATGATGAACGGGAAATCGGCGTTGCCGCTTTCCAGTGTGATGATCACATTGTTACCGTCGACCTTCAGCTCCTTGATCGGATCGACGAAAGGTTTGGCGGCCGATGTACTTTCATCGCCCTGATGAAATTTCAATGACGCCACGACATCTTCAGGAGTTACGGTCTTGCCGCTGTGGTACGTGATGCCCGGCCTGATCGCGAATGTCCAGACAGATGCGTCCGGTGAACTCTCCCAGCTTTCAGCGATTTCACCAATAAGGGATCCGTCGGCGGCGACCTCGGTCAGATAACCGTGTCGTGCATGGGCAAACACCTGGACATAGGCATTCGTCCATGATCCCGGATCGTAATTGTCTGAAGTTTGGCCGTGCGCCAAGGCGATGCGAAGCACGCCGCCCTTTTTTGGCGCCGCAGCCGCGCGGCGGGTTACCAGCGGACTGATCAAAGCCGCCGTGCCCAGTGCTGCCGAACCCTGCAAAACGCCGCGCCGGGAAATTCCGGTGCCGCTACGCTTTTGTTGTTTGTTTTTGTCCATTAATATTCTCCCTGTATTCAACTGGACCCATATAGAGAACGTCCTATCACAATTCCGCATGCCCGCGCGGCGATTGCAATATTAATTGTTTGTAATTTCGTCATTTACACCCGAGTGAACAACCGGAATCTATGCGGATATACGTTGCATTTTATGAAACCTTATCAAGATGCGGGCGTATTTGGCGAAACTTGTATGATATGCAGACGTCATCATACACCGTGCCGCATAACAGGCAAACGCCGCCTACACGTTCACGCAAGAAGCTGGATTATTCTACGATCCCGCCGGCTACAGGGCCAAAAGATCCTTTGCAGAAACAGGCTGATCCCTTTGGTTTCGCAATTGGGATCGCACACTGACGCACCCCGTAGAAGCGGCAGTAGCGACCATAGGACGCAGCGGTCGTCTGGGCGCTCGAAGCGCCGGTTGCGTTCGTCCCGCCCGTTGCTACGCATGACGCAACAAGCGGCAACATGGCCACCAGTAAGATAGCCTTTTTCAATGTTGTCCCTCCAACCCAGTTGGTGCTCCAAAGCTGCCTTAAATGGGCTGGAGACGGCCAAATTCAACGGTGAAGGCATTCTTATTCGACGCTTCCCGCCGCTCCGCATTTGCTTTCCCGCTATCGTTCAGCCGGACATCAAAGCCCAAAAAAGTCAAAACTGGCGTGAAATCGGACTTTTGCTTGCGACAAATCGACTTTCCGGCTGCAATTTTCCAGGTATGTAGTTTTTGTCACAGTGCGGGATGGTTAAAGCAGCAAATATCGATGCGAGAAGAAACGGATACAGGGATCCGGTTCGCAAATTACTGCAAAAAATTCGGATTGGACAGCAAAGCATGATCCATGCCGAAAGGCAGTCAACACCGAGGCGCGGTGTAATGAGCAAAGGGTGAATAGTAATGGCGCGGGACGAAAACGAAATACGGGAAATCATCAGCAATGTTGCCGTAGAGCTGGCAGGACTGGCGAAGGAAATCGACGATCAGTTTCTGCTGCATCTGATTTCAATGGTCATGATCGCTGCAAACAAACAGGCTATGATTGAAATCGACAATGCAGACACCGATCAGTTGTCATTATTGCACTGATCCACGAAGCCTTGATTTAAAAGCGCGGCCTCGCAACGGGGCCGCGCTTTTTATCTGGGCTGCTGTCAAAGTCACAACCATTGTCACCGCTATTTGACCCGTGTCCAATCCTGCGATCGGCAAATCGGGCCCTTGCAGCCAGATACCACCAGCGTATCACCTTGCAGCGCCAGCTTGCCGCCAACGGTAACATTGAGTTCAGGGGACCACAGTTTGCCGCCACTCCATTTGTCGGCACCATCGGGTTTCATGTCCCAAATCAGCTGCATTCCGGTGTCTTTGAAGCCGGATACCGGTTTGTTGTCAGACCCGTACGCGGCATCAATGGTACCGCACAGATTTGAGCCGCATGGGGCAATTTTGACCTGCAGGTAATCGCCATTTTTACCTGCCTGCGTTTGCCATACGCCGGTGGCGTCAGCCGCATATGCCGAGGTTCCAATTGACAGGAACGCAATGGCTGCAATCAGAGTTCGGTTCATCGTTTTTATCCCGTTCCTTGCCAAGCAATGGTTGCTTCGCAGCTTAACTGAGATCGACGGCGGTTGGCATAACAATCGTCTTACCGCATTGTCTTTCTTATTGATCAGGTCCGAGCGGCGGACCATCCTTCGTGATGACAAGTCCAAAATCGAGCCTTATCGCAACTGTCTGCAATTGGCGCCGGTGCATTTGGGATTCATCACCAAAATGGACTTGTTCCAGCATGATGTTTGGACGCAAACGGAGTGCTTTTGGTCACCACTTTGTTCCAAAAACGAGTTTCGGTGCTGAATATCAGCCACACAATATTGTCTTATTTTGAAAATGAAGATTGATGAGTTACATGTTGTTTTTTTGGCGTTTTTACTTATTTCTCATCTCACTGCCCGTGAAAATCAACGAAAGCAACTAAATTTTTAGTTGCTGTTATAAATAAAATCATTGATAGAGAATACTCAATACTGCTAGCTTCCAAAATATATATTGGGCGGATAATCTGAACTCTGTGCTGATATTTGGAACCAACAAAAATGAAAGAACGATATCGGTCTGCCACGGCACCAGGCGATATTTCCGGGGAACTACCGAGTACATTCTCTGTTCCTGACGATCAAAGCCCCTGGCGGCGCCGGTTTGATCATATCCACCTGGCGTTACGGCAGCGTATAACGACGCTTGAATATGAGCCTGGCGCGCGCATTGACGTCGACCTGCTGAGTGACGAATTCGGGGTCAGCAGGACGCCGGTCCGTAATGTTTTACAACGGTTGGACACTGAGGGTCTTGTCAGGACCAGGCATGGCGTCGGTACAATTGTTGCGCCGCTTGATTTCGAAGAGTTGCGACAGGCCGTGCTGTTTCGAATAGAACTTGCATCCTTGATCGGCGCGCTTGGACCAAGCACGATCGGTCAGGCAACAATTCTTGCGATGCGCAGTTCATTTGTTACCTGCAGCCAGCTTTTCGGGTCAGCCGATCTCGGCGCATTCGCTCAGACTGACATGCAGGTCCATTCCGCAATATGCAGGGTCGTCGGCAACAGCATGCTGCTGCGAAATTATGACGAAATGTACTTTAGGACGGCACGCCTTCGGTTCTATTTTCTCCCAAAACAGAGCTGGGACAGTGAGGTCTCCATCCTATTGAAGGATATCGAACTTACCGTGAAGGCCATGGAAAACAACGATGCCAAGGGTGTCGGATTCGTGACCCGAAATTCCATCTACAATGCCTTTGTGCGGCTCGAACCTTTACTCGCCGAAATCGAGCAGAAAAGCTGACAGGATCTGCGATCCGTTGCTCTATGCCAAAACTAATGGCGGCTGTTTGCCGACAGCCAGTTGGCGGTGTGCGCGGTCAAATTGTCGACTTCGGCCAGGCCAACAGAGGCGCCCATTCGATGACCGACATCAAAGTCGGCAAAGCTGTGGTCGCCCGGATGGTGTTTGCGGAACCGTCGTGCATCTGTCGGCGGCGAGATCCGGTCACGCATTCCGGTAACGACAAGAAGCGGTCCGACATAGGCCCGAATCTCATCCATGGTACTGATTGAAAGCAAGCCGCGGAAGAATCCCGATCTGAACGCACGCATCTTGTTCCCCGCTCCGCGCCAGCGAACAATCTCACCGGGTTTTGCGTTCACCCCTTTTTCAAACACGGCAATGCCCATGCTGTTTTGGTAGCTTCTCAGGGGATCCGTGTTCGGCGCCCACATCACCGCGGCAGCGAGCGGCTTGGCGTTTTCGAGCCTGCCTGCCACTGCTGCCGCGATTATGGTTCCCTGGCTGTGTCCCAGGACGCTGATACGGATTGGATCAATGTCGGCTCGCTGTGACAGCCAGTCGATGGCTGCCAGCGCCTCATCGATGCGGCGTCCGAAGGTCATGTCGCGAAAATCACCTTCGGTGCCACCCCTTCCCCCGGTGCTGATGCGCAGGCTGGCAATTCCGCTTTCGGCGAATATTTGCGCGGCGCGACGAAACAAACCCCTCGTATCGCCCCGTATCGGTGGCCCATCCCGGACACGACTTGCACCGTGAAGCATGAGAACCGCGGGAGACCGCGCAGCACCTGCCGGCATTGTCAGCGTTCCTACGATCTTCCGGCCGTCCAGGGAAAACTCCACGACTTCTTCGCTATATCGTTTCAGCTCGCATGCAACGGTCGCAAAAGTCAGCGCCATCAACAGAACGAGGCACAGGCCCGGCACCTGGTACAGCGTCCGCAGTGAACCGTTTGATCTGGCAATAGTCGCCATTGGAGACACGCTCAGTGCTCAGGGAGTTCCGCTGTCAGGCCGGAAATGAACTCCGATGCCCGGTCCGGGCCGAAACTGGCAATGCGGATAAGCTGGTTAAAATGGTTTGCCAGCGCTCTGATATGTTCGACTGAATTGACCACCAGATACATGTTCCCGAGATAGACCGCTGCCCGCAACGGTCCGAACAGGGTATAGGGCGCCGCGTAGGCTTCCCGCCCATTGTACAGAAACAGCCGGAATGTGGGATAGAGCTCGTCTATCAACGATGACATGTGCTCGAGCTGTTCCTTGCGAACGTGCACGGGCAGTCCCCACCAGATGCCCTGCCCCTTGGCAAACTGCTGCAGACGCTGAAGCGGCATGCAGACTTCCATGTCGGTTTCCGGGCGACGCGAATAGGTCAACTGATCCTTTGCCAGCTGGTCGCGTGCTTCGCGCTCATTGCGGTTATGGGCGTTGAACTCAAAACTGCGGACAGATTCGGTGCGCAGCAGGTCGGGCAGTGCGCTGGGCACATAGCGGATTTTGTAACCCATGGCTTCGCGGTGCCATTCGGCGATCATGCGACTGCCGGTGTCATCCGTTACGCGCTCCACCTCAAGCATCGGGGCTGTGTCTTCGCCAAATGTATCATTGGCAATGAGGCCCATCAGCCAATCAAGCGATACTCCGCAGGTGCGTGCAATCGCACACAGCGTTTCGGCGCGTGGAAGACGGGTCGATCCAGGGGCGAGAAACTGGCTGAGCGCAGACCGGTCAATGCCTATGCTCTTGGAGAAGCGACTGAGATTGAATCCCTTCTGCGCGATAAGCAAAGCCATACGGTCGCGGAATATTTCTGCGACGTCGCGTTTATCTGTGTGTTCTGTCAACATGTGTTGCGTATTATACTCACTTTTCATCTATTTCCACAATTCACATAATTAGAGACGAATTCTCATTTTTATTCGCGAATTTCCGCATTGTCTATTGTGCATTTTGCAGGACATAGTCTGCCCGCACATACTGGGGACAAAGGAATGATTCACAAAGATAAAACCGAGTGGCGAACCGTCACTCTGATTGCGGCTTGTTATCTACTGTGGCTGACCCTGGTTGTCGGCTTATCTCATATTTCACTGATTGCGACTGCTTTACTGGTCATACCGGTCATTACCCTCCATTCATCACTGCAACACGAATGCCTGCACAGACATCCGTTTCGCTTTTCCCAATTGAATGACGCAATTGTTCTGGCTCCGATCGGGCTGTTTATTCCCTATCTGAGGTTCAAGGCGGTTCATCTCGAACATCATCTGAATGCGCGAATATGCGACCCCTATGATGATCCTGAGAGCTGGTATGTGGCGCAGGAGTTCTGGGCGCGGTTGCCGCGCTGGCTCAAGCTGGTCTTTGAAGCCAACAATACGCTCTTGGGTCGACTGCTGCTCGGACCGTCTATTGCACTGGTCAGACTTGTGATCTCGGACGTCCAGGCAAAAGCCGGGGGCGATCGATCGATATTGCGCGCGTGGGTTCTGCATCTATTCGTTCTGGTGCCAGTTCTGACAGTCGTCATTGCATGGTCTGCAATTCCTCTGCCGATCTATCTCCTGTGTTCCTATGCCGGCCTTTCTCTGTTGATGGTGCGCACATATCTTGAACACCAGGCCGAAGAAAGCCTGCGAGGCCGGTCGGTCATCATTGAAGATCGGGGACCTTTCAGCCTGCTGTTCCTGAACAACAATCTTCACGCGGTGCACCATGCTTATCCCGCTGTCGCCTGGCATCAGCTGCCCTCGCTCTATCAGCGCAATCGCCAACGGTTTCTCGACATGAACAAGGGCTATTTCTTCAAAAACTACGCGGAGATTTTCAGGCGCTTTGCCTTCCATCGCAAGGAACCGGTCGTGCATCCGTTTACCCGCGGGAACCGCTGGTGAAAACCTCGAGCCACTATGTTGCAGCCCTACCAATGTATGACTGGCCGGAAGTGCGTGCCGCCAACGACAATTTCTGGATACATCTGAGGGACAGTCTGCGCGAATTCGGATTTCCTGCACCTGATGCGCTTGAGCGCGATACCGGTGACGATGAATTGTGGCGCAATCCGGGGCTTGTGCTCAGCCAGAGCTGCGGTCTGCCCCTTATCAACGGCCTCGACAGGACGGTGTCGGTCGTCGGCACACCAGCCTATGATATCGAGTGTGGTGCCGGATGCTATTACAGCGTCATCGTTGTGCACAACCACAGCTCTCTTGAGAGTATTTCCGATTGTGTGGGCAAACGTCTGGCTTTCAATGGTCCGAATTCCCAATCGGGTTTTGGCGCTCTTGCCTACCATCTGCGAGATATGAGCAACAACGATCCGGTGTTCAGTCAAAAGACCGTAAGCGGTTCGCACCGCCAGTCCCTGCGACTTGTTGCGGCGGGTGAAGCCGATATCGCCTCGATCGACGCCGTAAGTTGGCAGCTTGCCTTGCGACACGAGCCCGCCGCGTCTTCGCTGCGTGTTCTTGCACACACGGAACCGACGCCCGGATTGCCGATGATCTGTGCAAAACATGCGGGCTGGTCCATCGACCGCATGCATCTCGCCATTGTTGAGGCCATGGCCGCATTGGATGCCGACACCAGTCATTCCCTGCTCTTGACTGGCTTTGCGCAAACTGAATTATCTGATTATGCGGTCGTTGCCCAACGTATGGAACTAACGCGCCATGTTGTGTTTTGAACCGCATCAGCGCTGAAACGACCAACCCAGCACATTCCGGAAAGAGTCTCGCATGCCGGCCAATTCATCCTATGACGCCATCATTATCGGTGCCGGAGTTATCGGCGCTTGCGCCGCATTCGAACTGGCGAAAAAGGGCTGGAAAACGCTATCGATCGATAAGCTGCCGGAATCGGGATATGGCTCCACTTCAGGACCCTGTGCGATTATTCGCACCTATTATTCAGCGCTGGAATCCTGCGCCGTGGCCTATGAGGGATGGCACTACTGGAAAGACTGGGAGACCTATATCGGCGTTGACGACGAGCAGGGCCTGATCAAATACCACAACACCGGATGCCTGGTGATCAAGACCGGGCACAATCACAACCTTTCCAAAGTGTGTGAAATGATGGACCGGATCGGTTGCCCCTACGAGGACGTTGCGACCGCGGACATCTCACTGCGGATGCCCGATGCCAACACACACCAGTTCGAGCCGGCCAAGCGTCCAGAGGATGCCGGATTTGGCGAACCGACAGGCCAAAGCAAAGATGGTGCGGTGTTCTTTCCGAACAGCGGCTATGTCAACGATCCGAAACTGTCTGCCCACAATGCACAGCGCGGCGCTGAGCATCACGGTGCCGAATTCCTGTTCAACACTGCGGTCACCGAGATCCTAAGAGACGGAAACCGAGTCACCGGTGTTGCGCTGAGCAACGGCGACAAGATCAGCGCGCGTGTGGTGATCAATGTTGCCGGGCCACACTCGGCCCGTATCAACGCAATGGCCGGCGTGGATGAAGGAATGAAAATCAAGACCAGAGCCCTGCGTCACGAAGTGGCGCATGTGCCTACTCCCGAAGGCTTCAATTTCGAAAAGGACGGTGTGGTCTATTCCGACAGCGATATCCATACCTATTGCCGGCCGGAAATCGGCAATCACATTCTGATCGGTTCGGAGGATCCGGAATGCGACCGGAAAGAATGGGTCGACGATCCGGACCATTTCGACGACCGGTTTTCCGAGCAATGGAACGTGCTCGTCATGCGTATGGCGCAAAGACTACCGGGCCTTCGTATTCCGTCGAACACACGCGGTGTCGTGGCTCTCTACGATGTAACGGATGACTGGATGCCGATCTACAATCGCAGCGATCTCGATGGATTCTACATGGCCGTCGGCACCAGCGGCAACCAGTTCAAAAATGTGCCGGTGGCCGGAAAGATGATAACCGCGCTCATCGAAGCCTACGAAGCCGGGCATGATCACGACCGCGACCCGGTTCAGTACCACCTGGATCATCTGAATTTGGATATCTCGCTCGGCGCATTTTCAATAAACCGCGAAATCAATCAGGATTCGAGCTTTTCAGTCATCGGATGAAGCAGCAGAAGGTTCTCGCCAGTGTCGCCGGCTACCCTGTAGCCGAGTGACTTCAGCTGATCTATGCAGTCAGTCTGCCAGTGTTGCCTGAGTGCCGTTTCGATCAATACGGCTCTCGGCCAAAACGGTTCAAATTCGAGTGTCAGTAACGGCAATAGTGCCCTGTCTTCGAAGCCCTCAATGTCAATTTTCAGCAGATCAACGCGTTCGATCAACCGGGATTTCAGCGCATCCCCGAGCGGCACAACCTTGATATCGACGTGAAGCTTGTTGCTGACAGCCTCCGGTAATATGGACGCTGTTCCGATGTTGTTGCCGCCACTGGAATAAAGCCGCATATGACCCGTTTCAAGTCCGACACCCTGGTTGATTGTTTCGATTGAGGAAAATCCGTTTGCCCGGGCGTTGTAGGCGAGTTTTGCATAGGTTCTCGGGTGCGGTTCAAAGGACAAAATGCGAGCAGTATTGCCACATCTTCCGGCGACAAAAAGGCTGTATGTGCCGATATTGGCGCCGATATCGACAAACACCATATTGGGCTTGAGCAGCGGGCCGATCAGTTCCCGTTCGGGAATTTCGGGAAGGTGTCCGCGGCCGATCGCGATACGGTCGCAATAGTTTTCCAGAGGATAGGCCCGCATGAGGATGTCGTCGACTTCGATGTCGAAGGGACCAGGAAATCGGCTCGCAAGGGTCTTGCGGATCATGCGCCGCTTGCTGCTGTCGAATTGGCGATGTGTGGCCAGTTGCCAGATCAATCGAGGCAGAAATCCCGGCCTGTGGGCACCGAAATCAGAGATCAGATCAAGCTCCCGCTCCCTTGCCAACGGCCGTTCCCCTCAGTCCTCACACAATCCGTGCGGACTGTTGCCGAAACCTGATCAATTTACAACCAAAACGTATACGGATTGCGTTGGAGGATACCCGGCAGGAAAGACCACTATCTCTCGACAGCAGCGACTTTGGCCGGATCGGGCTTGCCCGTAAGTTTATTCTGCGCGTCCTCTTCATCAATAATGCTGCGCACAGACCCGCTGATCGCCTCTTTCTGTTGCGGTGTGAGGTTCTGTGCCTGGCCTTCATCGGCAAGCCGCACGGTGACCTCCCTATGGGCAAAGGTAATGCCTTCTTTGTCAAACAGATCTCGAATAGCACCATAGACAACCTTGCGCGTAACAAACTGATCGCCGGGGCGAGTCATGAATTTGACCCGGATGATCATGGCCGAATCTTCCATTGAATAGACGCCCTGGGACTTCAATGGCTGAAGGAACAAATGTCCGATCTGGTCATGCTCGAGCAGTTGTTGTCCGAGCTTCTTGATCAGTTTTCGAACATGCTCGACATCGGTGCCGTAGGTCAGACGCAATGGAAGCTTCATCATGACCCAGTCTCGCGAGTAGTTGGTGAGCTGCTTGATCTCGCCAAATGGAATGGTGTGGACTGCGCCGAGGTGGTGCCGGAGTTGAAAGGATCGCATCGAAATCTTTTCGATCACGCCCTTGACCGTGCCAACTTCGATATATTCACCCTTTCGGAACGCATCATCGACCAGGAAGAACACACCGGAGAATATGTCGCGTATCAGGGTCTGCGCGCCGAAGCCGATTGCAAGGCCGACGACACCTGCACCAGCAAACAACGGCGCAACATTGACGCCCCAGTCAGACAGAATGAACGCTGCCGACACGGCGATCAGAAGGACTATGAAGACGTTCCTGAATATCGGCAACAGCGTTGCCATTCGGGACTCACCGGTACCGCCTTCACTATCGCCCTCGCCCGGATTTGTCGGCGTATCATCAAGTGTGCCACCCTCCTCGATGATCTTCATATCGATGTAAAGATTGATCGCCTGATAGGCGATGTATGTGTAGACCATAATCAATATGCTATCGAGAATGGTCGCCAGCCAGTGGCCGCCAACGCGTTCGTAGTCGACACCCCAAAGCCGGCCCAGTTCACCGACGGCAAATATGAGAATGAGCGTGACGATCGCGTTTTCGATCAGTCTTTTGAAGATGGGCTTGAACTCATGTTCACCCTCAAGTTCCGGCGGTGCATCCACATGATGGACGATCATCTCCTCGCCCTCGCCGATCATGTCCTCATCGATCTCGGCCTCCGCGGCCAGTTTTTCGGCCACTTCCCGGCGCCTTGCGTCTGCACGCGCCTTGCGCCGCCGAATGATCTGTATGCGCCTGAAGTTCTTTTCGCGCCTCTCGTAAAGGCGGTCGAGAACTATGATGGCGATCGCGTAAACAATTGCCCCGCCAACAAAAACGATGATCGGCGCCATGATTATTATGTAGCCGCCCGGTAATCCCAGAGACAGACGGAACGAAGCAACGAACCACGATACAACGATGTAGAGCAGCATCAATGGTGTGGTCACACGGGCGGCAAACTTCCGCCAGGGAGTTTTTCCTCCGCCCTCACCATTGCCGAGAACGATGTCGTAGGTGTCCTGACGGTGCTTGATCATCAACAAAGCCGTCAGGATCGATCCGAATCCCAGACCTACAATGGAGAGCAGCCTATAGCTGTCATTGTCGATACCGAGGCCCTGGACCCAGGCAATAAGCCCGAGCATGTAGGCAGCGTTAATGATGAGGTAAATCCAGTCATTGTAGAGCCTGCGCGCCCGCGTATCGTCCAGATTGATCATGCGGAATTGTGACAGATCAGGGACAAAGAAATTGAACAGGATCACATATCGCAAAATGCGGTAACAGGCATAAGTGGTGACGATCGTGAAGATCGTCATGCGCGACGGTTCGTGCTCATAATCCAGCACCACAGCGACCAATATGGTCACGGCGAACATGATATCGGTTGAAAACAATATTATGGAGCCGCGAAACATCAGAAATGTGAGTTTGTCCGCGCGCGCGAGGTTTTCCTTATTAAATCCTGCGGCAAAATGATCCCGCATCCAGCGGGAAACAAATTTGTAGATCCCCAACCCAGCAACATTCCGAAGAGCGCTGTGCCGACAGCCCACAGAAGCCAGTAAGGCGTTCCATCGTAACTCGACCGCTTGAGCGCATCCACCATGCGGCTCCGAATGTCTTTTGCACCAATGAGCATCCGTTTGACGTTGGATCGCGCCATAAGCAGCATTTCGCTGTTCATGGGCATTGGATTGGCAGCGCCTTTGGCGTTGTCACCGGCGGATTACGGCGCAATGACAATGACCGTCGATCCCTCCGCCTTCGCGCCGTCTATCAAGGTATTGAGGGCGTCTGTCTCACTCTCTGCACTGCCACCGGTCATCGATGTGAGCGAAGATGTCTGTGCAAATCCAACCTGGGGCGCAGCAATGAACAGCACTGCCAGCAGGAATCCTGCCAATAGGAATACGTTCAAAATGGGTTTCATATATCCATCCGCTGCCGGTTTATCGAGCTTTCAGACCGCCGCTTTGAACTTATCAATAGCGCAAAGCAAGCAAAAGCGTCCGTTCCGTATTGTCAACTCGCTTCACAATAGCGCATGTGCCCCGTGACATATTATTTGCGCCCACCTATTTACGAGCAGGTGAAATTCGGCTCTTGTGTCCTACGGACATGGCCGTGTTCACTGCGACACCAATGGGAATGTTTGGCCAATCCATATATGTATGTTTTGGTTTGATACCCGGTGATTCGAGGTTTTGATCACAATCATGGCAAGTTGGTACCTGTGAACACCCCGGCACACCTAATTCTGTACAGCCACGACACCTTTGGTCTGGGGCATATTAGGCGCAATCGCAAGATTGCCAGGTCTCTGGTCGAGTGCTTTCCCGGTCTACGCGCGTCAATCATCACAGGATCAGGTCTTTCCGGTGAGTATGCGTCGCATCCGCGTATCGATTACATCGAGATAGACCAGGTGGAAAAGCTGCCGGACGGACAGTATCGCTCCGCCAATCCTGAAAAGACCTTCTCTCAGGCAATCGAAGACCGCAAGGCGGCCATATCCGACTTCATTCGATCGAACCCGGCCGACATTTTCGTTGCGGACAAGGAACCGCTAGGTCTTGGTGGAGAACTCACGGATGCGCTAACACATCTCAAGGCCGCCGGTACGACACTTGTGCTGGGCCTTCGGGACGTGCTGGATGAAATCGAAACACTTCGCAAAGAATGGCAGAAAAAGGGAATTTTCGACGCCATTGACGGGCTTTACGATCATATCTGGATCTACGGTTCGGAAGACTTTTACAATCCGCTCGCGGGAATTGGCCTGCCGCAATCTGTGCTGAACCGTTGCAGCTACACAGGGTATCTCTACCAATCCCATCCCGAGTTTGAAAAAGTTCCGGTCGCCGGCCTGCCCGAAGAATATGTGCTGGTAACCGCCGGCGGCGGCGGTGACGGCGGTTTTCTGATGAATGCGGTTCTTGGTGCTTATGAAAGCGGTACGGGCGTGCCCTGCCCGGCGGTTCTGCTGCTCGGCCCCTATACCGATCAGGAGCATGAAAAAGAAATCCGGGCCCGCGCCAATCAAATCGGCGACATTCGCGTCATCGGTTTCAATTCAGAACCCGAAGCGCTGATCCGTCACGCAAAGGCCGTCATCGGCATGTGTGGATACAACACCTTTTGCGAGGTCATCGCGCGCGACAAGCGCGTTTTGTTCGTGCCACGGCAAACGCCGCGCATGGAGCAATTGATCCGGGCTGAAAGAGCCAAGGATCTTGGACTGTGCGAAACCGTCAGGGCGAAAGATGCAACAAATCCGGAAGGATTTGCCAAACACATCACCGCTCTTGTCGAATCTGCAGATATGCCGCCGCGGCCTCATGAACTGGACTCGTCGGGATTGCAACGCATCTGCTACAAGGTCGGGGCCATTCTAGACCTGCAGAACCGCCCGGAGCTTGAGGTGGAGCGTGCGGGTTGATGGCCAAGAAAATCGCTGTCGTTCTGAAGGGGTATCCCCGGCTATCCGAGACCTTCATTGCTCAGGAACTTCTGGAGCTTGAACGGTCAGGACTGGAATTGCGCCTGATTTCGCTGCGACATCCGACCGATAAATCCAAACATCCCATTCATTCTGAAATCAAGGCAAAAGTCAGCTATCTGCCTGAATACCTTCACCAGGAGCCGTGGCGCGTGCTGAAAGCCTGGTGGACAAGCAGGAAGAAAAGCGGATATCGCAAAGCGCTGCGTACATTTTTATCCGATCTCAAGCGGGACTTTACCCGCAATCGACTGCGGAGATTTGGGCAAGCGCTTGTTATGGCTCATGAATTGCCCGCGAATACCGACTGGCTATACGCCCACTTTATTCACACACCGGGTTCGGTCACCTATTACACACATATCATGACGGGTATCCCGTGGAGCTGTTCGGCCCACGCCAAGGATATCTGGACATCTCCGGATTGGGAGTTAACCGAAAAACTCGACAATGCGGCCTGGACGGTGACATGCACGAAGAGCGGGTTTGAACACCTCAGATCCCTTAGCAGTCGGGAAGACGCCGTTCATCTGGTGCATCATGGTGTGGATTTGAGCCGTTTTGCGGACAGCGGCGGATCCCAATCAAGCCGGGATGGAAGCCGCAAAGACGACCCGATACGTATCGTTACGGTCGGAAGGGCAGTGGCCAAAAAGGGTCTCGACACGCTGGTTGGTGCACTCGCGTTGCTGCCGGAAGACCTCCACTGGAGGTGGACCCACATCGGCGGCGGCGTGCTGTCAAACCAGCTGTCGCAGCAGATTTCTGAGCGGGGGCTCTCCGACAGGGCGGAGATGCTTGGTTCAAAACCACAGCAGTTTGTCCTTCAGACCTATCGGGACAGCGATTTTTTTGTGTTGCCTTGCCGTATTGCGGATGATGGCGACCGCGATGGTCTGCCGAATGTACTGGTGGAGGCACAAAGTCAGGGGCTTGCCTGCATTTCCTCACCGATCTCCGGAATCGTGGAACTGATAGAAGATCAGGTAAACGGTTTGCTGACCCCGCCGGACGACGTAAGGGCTCTTGCGCGGGCTATTGAAACGTTGGCACGCGATCCGACGCTGCGAAAACGCCTGGGCGCGGCAGGCGCCGACAAGGTCAAATCTGACTTTGATCACCGTATCGAAATTATAAATCTGCTGAAGCTTTTCAACCGCACTGACCCGGAGCCCCACTACCAAGAAGCTGCGCAATGAGCCACGGGAGCAAAGTGCTTTTCTATGTCCAGCACCTGCTTGGCGTCGGACATGTGTTTCGTGCAATGCGGATTGTTGCCGGCCTTGTTGGTTCGGGATTTGACGTCGAACTGATTTACGGCGGGCAAAGGCTTCAGAACTTCCAAAGCCATGACGCCAAGGTTCATTTCCTGCCATCGCTGAACTCGGCGCGTGGCGATTTCTCACAACTGGTCACCGCCGACGGTACGGTTGCCGACGACCGGTATCGCGATAACCGGCGCGACCGCGTGCTTGAAATCCTTGCAACATGCAGGCCGGATATCGTCATCACCGAGGCCTTTCCATTTGGCCGCCGACAGATGCATTTCGAATTGCTGCCGCTTATGGATGCGGTGCAATCGATGGACAGGAAGCCGAGAGTATTTTCTTCAATCCGCGATATTCTTCAGGAGGGGAACAAACCGTCGAAGGATTGGCAGACGGTGGAGCTGATCAACCGGTACTTTGACGGTGTTCTGGTGCATGGTGATCGGAACCTTGTTGAATTAGCGGCCACTTTTCCCTTTACCGCGGAAATCGCAAAGCAGATTCATTATACCGGGATCGTAACGCCACCCCGCGACCAGGACACAGCTGCCCCGCAGGAACGATACGATGTCGTTGTTTCCGCTGGCGGCGGACTGCTCGGACGCGAGCTGATCTTTGCTGCGGCCGAGGCCAGAAAATCATCACCGTTCAAAGATGCGCGGTGGTGCATTTTGACCGGGCCTTACATGGCTGCGGAAGATCGCAAGCGGCTGGAAAAATACGACATGGAAATTCACCAGTTCATACCGGATTTGCACCGCGTGTTGAAAACCGCACAACTTTCCATCTCGCTCACAGGGTACAATACCGTGGCGGACATCATGGCCGCGGGATGCCGCGCGATTGTTGCGCCCCAGTGGAACAAAAAAGAAACCGAACAGCTGCGGCGGGCGGAGCTCCTGTCGAAGCTCGGGCTCGTCGAAATGCTGGCTCATGATGAAAAAACACCATCTGCACTGAGCGCGGCGATCGACCGGGTAATGTCCGCCCCTCCTCCGGATTGGAGCATGATCCGACAAGATGGTGCCGCTCATACCGCCCGGATTTTACATCAATCGCTTACCGGTGATCAATCAATGCAAGTCAGTAGCTGATGACGACCAAAAGGAAGATTGCATTTTACGCGCCCCTGAAGTCGCCGGATCACCCCATCCCGTCCGGCGATCGGGAAATCGCCCGCCTGATGATGCAGGCGTTGAAAATGGCGGGATATTCGGTGGATCTGGTATCCGATGTGATCAGCTACCAGAAAAGGCCTTCCAACGAGCTTTACGACGCGCGCAAGGCGGATATCGCTGCAGAAGAGGCGCGCATTCGCAAGCTATGGGAACACAACTGGTCGCTTGTCCCTGACCTTTGGTTCACCTACCACCCCTACTGCAAATCTCCGGACTGGCTTGGGCTTCCGCTCGCCAAAAGCTTCGGTGTCCCTTATGTGACTGCAGAAGCCTGCAGGACAGGCCAGGGCAGCGACCAAGACTGGTTGAAGGGACGTGCGGCCGCGCAGGAGGCCATCCGGTTCGCCAAGATCAACTTCGTGCTCAAAGACAGCGATTGGAAGTATCTGACGACATTAATGCCCAATATGGAAACGGCAATCAGAATAAAACCGTTTCTCAACGTGGCTGGTCTGCCGCCTGTCTCAACCGAGACCAGGCTGTTCGACAATCATGCGCCGGTTCTCCTTGCAGCCGGCATGATGCGGCCCGGTGCAAAGATGGAGAGCTACAACGTTCTTGCCAAGGCCCTTGAAGGGATCAAGCACAAGGATTGGAACCTTGTTGTCGCCGGTGAAGGTCCTGAGCGCGCGCATATCGAGGCTCTGTTTGATTTTGCCGGATCAGAGCGTGTTAGATTTGTAGGCAGTGTTGAGCATGAACAAATGTTCGCGCTCATGGATGCAAGCGACCTGTTCGTGTGGCCGGGGATCGGCGAAGCGATTGGTCTCGTCTATCTGGAAGCGCAGGCGCGTGGCCTGCCGGTTATTGCGCTGAACACAGCCGGGGTTCCACTGGTAATTTCTGACGGTGTCGGTGGCGTGCTCGCATCAAAAGACAACACGGCAGAATTTTCCGCCGCTATCGAACTTTTGTTGGATGACCCGGACCGGCGTGCTCAGCTCGGCCATGGTGGCCGGCAATATGTATCTGACAATCACGATGTCTCGACGGTTGCCGAGATTTTCAAATCTGCGATTGGTCAGATACTGTGAGACGATCCCAGCGTCATTTGACCTGGCTTCAATGATACGGGTCTGCTGCGTCGCGCAATCCATCACCCATGAAATTGTATGCCAAGATGACCAAAATCACCGGCACAACTGGCAGTATGAGCCACGGGTATAGAACGATCACGTTGATGTTCTGTGCTTCGTTCAAAAGCACGCCCCAACTCGTTATCGGCGGACGCAAACCAAGCCCCAGGAAGCTGAGCGACGTCTCTCCCAGTATCATTGCCGGGACCGTGATCGTCGCCGATGCGATCAGGTGACTGAGGAACCCCGGAACCAAATGCCGGGTGATGATGCGGCGCGGTTTGGCGCCCAGCAATTGCGAGGCAAGCACATAGTCCTCCTCGCGCAATGACAAGAGCTTTGATCGGACGGCGCGCGCAAGACCGGTCCAGTCCAGCAATCCCAAAATCACCGTTATGCCGAAATAGACGAGGATCGGGCTCCAGGTGACCGGCAATATGGCTGCCAAGGCCAACCAAAGCGGGATGCTCGGAATCGATTGCAACACCTCGATTATCCGCTGCACAATAACGTCGACCCAGCCGCCGTAATATCCGGCAAGACCGCCAATGGTTATTCCGAGCACGAAGCTGACGGTTATGCCGATAAGGCCGATGGTCAACGATATTCGCGCGCCGTAGATGATGCGCGAGAACATGTCGCGGCCGAGCCGGTCGGTTCCGAGCATGAAATACGTTCCGCCCTCCCCGGCGCAGAACAGATGCTTGCGCGATTCAATCAACCCCCAAAGCCTGTATTGATCTCCGTCGCAGAAGAACTTGATCGGATAACTCTTCGTCATGTTGTTCGCGTATTCACGCTTGAGGATTTCCATGTTCAGCGTTCGGACGCGTTGATAGACGCGTGGGCCGACAAACTCGCCATCCTCAAAAAAATGGATGCCCTGCGGCGGAGCATAGATGTTGTCAATGTGCCTGTGCGCCAGATCGTACGGCGCAATGAATTCGGCAAGGGCGATGACAACATAAAAAGCCGTTAGAAAAATCGCGGAATACAGCCCCAGATGGTGTCTTTTGAATTTCCACCAGATCAGCCGGAGTTGTGAGGCGAAATAGTATTTTTCCTGTTCCGGCGTGAGGGTTTCAGCGGCCAAAGGATCAAACGGATCCGTTGACACAAAATGTCCGATTGGTTGTCCGGACTGGGGCAAGGACGAATTGGTCATTTGTACGCCTTCCCCTGCAGTCTGATGCGCGGATCAAGAATGGCCAGCGCAATGTCGGAAATCAAAACGCCGATCACGGTAAGAAGCGCCAAAAACATCAAAAACGATCCAGCCAAATACATATCCTGGCTCTGCAGTGCAGAAATGAGCAAAGGTCCGGTGGTCTCAAGTGACAGGACAATGGCAACGACCTCGGCACCCGAAACAATGGACGGCAATATGTTGCCGATATCTGCAATGAAGAAGTTGAGCGACATCCTGAACGGATATTTCAGAACGGCGCGAACCGGTGGAACACCTTTTGCACGGGCGGTAATGACATATTGTTTTTTCAGCTCATCCAGCAGGTTCGCCCTAATGCGCCGGATCATTGCGGCCGTGCCGGCCGTGCCGATGACAATCACGGGAATGACCATGTGCTCAAAAATTGAGCCCAGTTTCGCCAAACTCATGGGCTCGTTGATATATTTTGGATCCATCAATCCGCCGATGGAGGTTCCGAACCACACTTTGGCGAAATACATCATAACCAGCGCGAGCAGAAAATTCGGTGTGGCAAGCCCCAGCAGGCCGACAAATGTAAAACTGTAATCGCCGAAAGAATATTTGTGCGTGGCTGAATAAATCCCGATTGGAAATGCCACCACCCAGGTGAATATGATCGTCACGAATGAAAGCAGCATCGTCAGAAACAGACGGCTGCCGATCAGTTCCGATACCGGGCGTTCATATTCGAAGGAGTAGCCGAAATCCCCGTGCAGCATCCCCCATGCCCAACCGAAGTAACGTTGCCATGCAGGTTTGTCGAAGCCATATTCGGTTCGAAGATACTCAATCTTCTTTGGATCCACGGTCTCGCCGGCGGCCTGCAATTCGGCAATATAACTTTCGAAATAGTCACCGGGCGGCAGCTCGATGATTGTAAATATCAAAACGCTGGCAATGACGAGCGTCGGGATCATCGCAAAAAAACGAAAGACAATATATCTCAGCATCGTGCGGCCTATTCCTCAAACCAGAACGTATCCGGACGATAAATTCCGAAAAACGCCGTTGGCGACCAGGAATAGATGCCGGTTTCCGGCAGATTCCGCAGTTTCTTGTTGACCACAACCGGCTGAATCGCTTCGCGGGCAATACCGATCGAGAAGACCTCCTCGGAGTAGATCTCCAGCATTTCAGACCAGATTTCCTCCCGTTCAGGCTTGTTGGTGGATTTACGCCAAAGCCTATAAAGTTCGAGCAGCCGTTTTGCGGAAGGCAGCGAGACCGCCTCGCCAGCCTTTCCGCCGGTTTCCGTGTATTGTCCCCAGACCGGCCAGTTCGGCTGCGCTGAGGAAACCGGAGCAAGCTCTTCCGGATTGAGATCTGGTGTGGCCAATCCGATATTCATGCCTTTTGAAATGGTCATCATCGTTTGCCCGGTGAGGAAACGCCGGCGGTGAATGTCGCGCTGCATGGAGCGTGTGAATACGCTAATACCCAGTTCATCCCAGTGATAGCGGATCAGTTCAAGCGCGTCGGTTTGTTCGGTACTTTCCCCGGCACTTTCGACAATGATTTCCATTGGTCTGCCGTCAGGCAAAAGGCGTGTACCACTTGGATTTCTCTTGGCGAGGCCAAGTTCGTCCAGCATTTTATTGGCAAGATTGGTGTCATGCTGCGCCCAGTTTGTGGCATAGATTTCCTTATAGAGAGGCGAGCGTTCCAGAACAGTGTCCCCACCTTCCTTTGCGAGGCCGAAAAACAGCTGCTCGTTCAACTCATGCCGATCCAGGCCGATGGAAAGTGCGCGACGGAATTTAACGTCCTGAAACAGCTCGCGCCAGACAGGGTCTTTGACGTTCAAATTCGGGTAAAGCGAAATCTGCGATGCAACGCCGGCGCGCCATAGCAGCACTCTGTAGTTCTGCGTTTTTTCGCCCTGTTTCAGAAAAGTGTAGTTGTCAAATCTCAGATAGCGCGCCTGAAGATCGCTCTCTCCCGACCCGGCTTTTGTCGCGACGATATCGGCGGAACCGGTCAGGACGATGACTTTATCCAGATAAGGAAGTTGCTGGCCGGTCGGATCGACCCGGTGATAGAACGGATTGCGTTCAAATTCGAACCGTTTGGATGGCCCTTTCGTCGTATTGCGCCACGGTTGAAGCGTCGGAAGGTTTGGATTTTCCGGCCGGTATTGACGTCCCAATACCGTGTGCATTGCCGACCAATTTCGATACCCCCCCTCTTCGGCCATCTTTTCGAGTTCAGCGATATCACTATAGCGTGGGTGATATTGCTTCATGACGTGGGCAGGCTTGTAGATATAGGCCGGTCTCGAACCGGCCAATCCGAGCGGAAATGCAGGATTGGGATCTTCCCAGGTGTAACGCACCGTGAACTCGTCAATGACTTCAAATTTCGGCGGCTTGCCGTTGGAAAGCAGAACCTGCGGCAGACCTGAGCCCGAAAGATTCTCGTTGTTTGCAACGTCTTCGAAATAATAGCGAAAATCTTCCGCAGTAAAGGGATGACCGTCCGACCATTTGTGCCCCTTGCGCAGCCGCAATGTGAAGATCCTGCCTTCTTCGATGTCAATGCTCTCGAGGATATCCGGCTTAAGGTCGAAGTTGTAATCGAATCCGACGAGACGGGCATAGCCGTAGACCGTCATCATCCGGATATCTTTGGTTTTGCCCATCAGCATGCGCAACTCGCAACAGTAGCGGCCGATGCTCTTTCCATCCACTTCAAAATCAACAACGAGCGGTTGTTCGGGCAGACGCTGGCTCATTGGAGGAAGCTCTCCTGACTGAACCAGCGGCTCAAGCATTGGCGGTTCCTCAGCGACGCCGGCTGCGTGGGCGTGATACAGTGCAAGGATCTGCAGAATTATGCCCAAGACTGCTGTGAGTGTGATCTGCTTCATATTCATGCTACCAGCCTCGTCGTATCGCTGCCCGGGCGAACCAGGACAAAGTGGTCCCTGCCAACCTCAATCATTTCCATGGCCGCGCCCGGACCTTCAGGAACAAATTTATCGTCCCAATTGTCATCGCTGCTGCTGGTCAAGATATCGGTATGACCCAGCGCCAGAGGGTGTGAGAGATCCGTGGTCGGAATAGATTGTAAAAGACTGTGCGTATAGGGATGTATCGGGTCGCGGAACAGCACATCACCCGGTGCGATTTCGACGATGCGTCCCCGACGCATGACGGCCACGCGATCGGCAACGTAATTCACCACCGCCAGATTGTGGGAGATGAATATGCTCGTCAGATGCAGTTCCTTTTGCAGGCGCATCAGCAGATTCAGGATCTGCGCTTGAACAGAGACATCGAGGGAGGACACGGGTTCGTCGCAAATCAACAGGTCAGGATCAAGTGCCAGTGCGCGGGCGATACCGATGCGCTGGCGCTGTCCGCCGGAAAAACTGTGCGGGTATCGGTTCAAAAATGTCGGCGACAGGCCGACCATAGACATCAATTCGCGCGCCCGATCCTTGCGCCATTTGCGGTTTCCTTCGCCGTGAATTTCGAGCGGCTCGGAAAGTATGTTCATCACCGTGGATCGCGGACTGAGCGAAGAAAACGGATCCTGGAATACCATCTGTATCCTTCGCCGGATATCAAAGAGTTCTCTGTTGGGTATCGTTGCAAGATCAACCTCGCCGCTGCCGCTGTCGAAACATATCGACCCGTTGTTGGCCGTAATGGCACGCATGATCATCTTGCTCAGGGATGTCTTGCCGCAGCCGCTCTCGCCAACAAGTCCGAAACACTCTCCAAAGCGAACCGCAAAACTGACATTGTCGACAGCAATCACGCGGTCCGCTTCAGAGCTAATAAGACGGCTGCCTTTTTTTGATTCAAAGCTTTTCGACAAATTGTTGATACGTAATATGACGTCTTCGGGCGCGTGGACGCGTTTTTCTGCCCGTTCCTTGAAGGAGTCAGGCAGTGGTTGCGTTACTTCGCGAAGGGCGACCAGTTTTTCACCGGGCTGCATTTCAAGTTTGGGAACCGCTGCAAGAAGTGCTTTGAGATAAGGGTGCTCCGGTTTGTGGAAAATATCTTCCAGTGTTCCTGCTTCCATCATGGTGCCGTGATAGAGCACCAGGATTTCTTCGGCCATGTTAGCGACAACGCCAAGATCATGGGTTATGAGGAGCAGCGACATTCCGAGTTTTTGCTGGACATCTTTCAGGACCGCCAGAACCTGTGCCTGAACGGTCACATCCAGTGCGGTTGTCGGTTCGTCCGCAATCAACAGTGCCGGGTTGCAGACCAAGGCCATGGCGATCATTGCGCGTTGTCTCAGCCCACCGGACAATTCCATCGAATACATGTCATAGGCACGGGACGGATTGGGAAACCCGACGAGAGCGAGCATCTGTTCCGTCAATTCTCGACATTCCCGATGACTGACCTCGCGGTGAAGATACAAGGCTTCGTCAATCTGGTTGCCAACCGTGTGCACCGGCGAAAGCGATGTCATCGGTTCCTGGAAGATGATGGAAATGCGACCGCCGCGCAGCTGGCGCATCTGCTTGCCATCCCGCGGTAGTTGTACAATATCGGTCGGCGAGCCGCCGTTGAGTGGATCGAAAAAATTGATTGAGCCGCCGGTTATTTCAGCGATATCGGGCAGAATTCCCATGATCGTCTGCGCGATTATCGACTTTCCGGATCCTGATTCCCCAACCAGCGCAACAGTCTTCCCTTTTGGAATTCGAAAACTGACGCCCTTGACGACATCGACCCGGTTTTCCCTCGAACCGATTGCTACCCGCAGGTCTTCCACGCGCAGCAGGTCGGACACTCCCGTACTCATCAAACAACAATTCCCCTACCTATCAACGACTTGGCTGCCATTATTGTATTTGTGCCAGAGCGCCACTGAAAATTTTCTTCATATTTGCAGCATTTTATTATCGTGCCAATGATGCATTTGAAACGACGTAGATCTTATCTTGGGATATCGGTTCGGCAAGGGCGCTTTCCCGCTCCAGCAAACCCAACAAATAAAGGCAGATTCTTATGACGCCTGTATGTGTAACAACAACAACAGGTGGATCGAGCGATTTCAGGAAATCCTGCAAAATCGGAACCCTCGACAAAGGGGCCTCACCTCCGGGCGGCGAAAACGCCCAGCGATCGGCTTTTCGCGCTTTGCGTGCAATCGGGAATTCTGTCTTGACCTCGAGGGTCGTCATACCCTCCCAGTCACCGTAAGAGACTTCACGCAGATGAGGACTGTATGAAATACGTTCGGAATCGAGCCTCAGTTCCTCGCAGATTATCTCAGCCGACTGACGCGCCCGAAGCAGAGGCGAAGAAACAATTTGCATTTCGCCCGTCGCCGGCTCCGTGTCATCAATCCGTTTTGCCAGTTCCCTGCCGATTTGCAGAGATTGTTCGCGCCCTGCCTTGTTCAACGGGATGTCGCTGACCCCCTGAAACCGGCCCTGGAGATTCCAGTCCGTTTGACCGTGACGAATGAAGTACAGGTTCGTGCCGGTCATGGGACCGTTTCAGCTCCTGCCCGAATGATATGTGTCGTACCAGGCAACAAAGGCAGCCAGGCCCTGTTTCAACGGGGTATGTATTTTGAAGCCAAAATCCCGTTCAAGCGCTGACGTGTCGGCAAAGGTTTCATACACGTCTCCGGGCTGCATCGGCAGATATTCCTTCATCGCCTCGCGACCGGTCAATTCCTCCAGCGTTTCGATCATTTGCATCAGATCAACAGGTTCGCTGTTTCCAATATTGTAGAGCCTGTAGTTGGGTGCGATTTGCCGGCGCGCTTCAGGCGTACTGTTCTGGTTGTCGGTTGGTCTGGATGAAAAGAGTACTTTCACCACGCCGCTCGTTATATCGTCGATGTAGGTGAAATCGCGGCGCAGGTCCCCATTGTTGAACACCTTGATGGTTTTGCCGTCACGGATAGCTTTTGTGAAGGAATATACCGCCATATCCGGCCGACCCCATGGTCCATAGACGGTAAAAAACCGCAGGCCCGTGACCGGTATGTTCCACAGGTGACTGTAGGCATGGGCCATCAATTCGTTCGATTTTTTGGTCGCGGCGTAGAGGCTTATGGGATTGTCGACATTCTGTTCCACGTCATAGGGAACGTTCGGGCTGTTGCCGTAAACGGAACTTGAGCTTGCATAGGCAAGATGTTTCACCTCGCAGGCCCGACACCCTTCCAGGATGTTCAGGAAGCCGGAAACATTGCTTTCAACATAGGCATGCGGATTTTCAAGCGAATAACGCACACCGGGTTGGGCAGCAAGGTGAGCAACAAATTGCGGCCTTGCGTTTTCGAAGATTGTCGAGATCGCGTCCCTGTCTGCGATATCGGTGCGATGAAAGGTAAAGCCGTTTCTACCTTTCAATTGCGCCAGCCGGGCTTCCTTTAGATTGACATCATAATAGGCGTTCATATTGTCAATGCCGACGACATGGTGGCCAAGATCCAGTAGACTGCGCGCGACATGGAAGCCTATAAAGCCGGCCGCCCCGGTCACGATAATCGGGGTTGGAATGTGTTCTGCCATATTGTCGGATACTCGTTGTGGTAGGTGTTCAGGAATGAGTGATATGCTATGAATCTGATCCGTTTGTTGCTTATACCGCCACAAAACTTTATTGGAAACGCTACATTCGAATTGCCAACAGCACAATTCAATATCCCCACATTATAAATAAACGAGGCAGTCTTGATCATCACGATTATTGGAACGGGTTATGTTGGACTTGTATCGGGAGTTTGCCTTTCGGAGTTCGGCTTTGATGTAACCTGTGTGGACAAAGTTCCGGAAAAGATCGCACTGCTCAATAACAATGTCAGCCCGATCTATGAACCGGGTCTGGAACAAATGATCCGTTCGAATGCCGAGGCAGGCCGCCTGCACTTCACAAGCGATCTTGCACAAAGTGTACCCAATTCAGACATCGTGTTTCTGGCCGTTGGCACACCGTCGGCCAAAAACGGCGAGGATATAGACCTGTCCTTTGTCTTTGCCGCGGTGGAAGACATTGCACCGCATCTGCAAGATGGGGCTGTCATTATTGTAAAGTGCACCGTGGTTCCGGGGACCTGTCAGCGCATAAAGGAACGCATCGAAGAGTTGCAGCCAGATCTCGATTTTTCGATCGTCAGCAATCCGGAATTTCTTCGTGAAGGCTCGGCGATCCAGGATTTCATGCGCCCTGACAGAGTCGTGCTCGGCATTTACGACGACCGCGGAAGAGAAGCCGCCGAAACTCTGTATCGGCCGCTGAAACTCCAAGATACGCCTATATCCGTGACCTCTCTTGCCGGTGCCGAAATCAGCAAATATGCCACCAATGCGTTCCTCGCCATGAAAATCTGCTTCATAAACGGAATTGCCGACCTTTGCGAAAAAGTCGATGGCAATATCATTGAAGTCTCCGAAATCATCGGTCTCGACGAGCGGATTGGAGACAAGTTTTTGCGCGCCGGCCCGGGTTTCGGCGGCTCATGCTTTCCAAAAGATACCCGGGCGCTGGCTGCCTTTGCCCGCAAAGTCGAGGCGCCCCAGGAGCTGGTCGAGGCAACAATCGCCCTCAATGAATCGCGCAAAAACGACATGGCTGAAAGGGTTCTGGAGACAATCGGAGATCCAACAGGAAAAACCGTCACGGTGCTGGGAGTCGCTTTCAAACCCGACACCGACGACATCAGGGAATCACCTGCTCTGCCGGTGATGGATCTGCTGATCGAAAAGGGCGTGGAAGTGCGTGCGTTTGATCCCAAAGCGATGGAAGCCGCAAGCAAGCTCTATCCGAGCGTTGTGTGGGCCGATGATCCCTATGAGGCGGCTGTTGGCGCGCACGCGGTTGTCATCATGACCGAATGGAACCTTTTGCGGGCGTTGGAGCTCGACCGTCTCAAAGACGCAATGGCAGAGCCCCTGATGATAGACCTGCGCAATATTCACAAGCGGAAAGAGCCGACCCGACACGGCTTTACCTATGTCAGTGTTGGCCGCGATCGGGCGCAACCGATATCTGAAGCTTCCGGCTAACTTGCCCAGCCGCCGGCGAACGGAATCGCCTGGCCGACAAAAAAGTCGCTTTTGTCGCTCGCCAGAAACAACGCCAATGCAATATCTTCCCGCGGTGTCGCCAGCCGCCCGAGCGGCACCTGTTCACGAAGATTGTTTTGAAATTTCGGGTTTTCCTGCAGCTTAGGTGGATAGTAAGCCGGGTTTTCAACCCAGTTCTGCGCGATGAGGTTCACCTGTACATTGTGCCTTGCGACTTCGACACCGACCGATTTGACGTATGAAATCTGCGCGCCGCGCGCAGCGCTGTATGCTGCAAGCCGTCCCATGGGACGCAAGGGTGTTGCGCTGCCAAAGACGACTATTTTTCCCTTTCGGCGCTCAATCATTTGTGGAAGCGCAAAGCGCGCCAGCCGATGCAAGGGATGCACAAGAAGATCAAACACTTCTGTCCAGGCCGGTTCTTCCAGTTCTGTCACCAACGTCCCGTAGTGATTGGGTGCGGCCAGGTTTGCAATGAGAACGTCAATCACGCCGGCGCCGTCGATCAGCTTTCGGCAGGCAGATTCGGTTGAGAGGTCGCTGGTATCCGCGACGACGTCTGCGCCTTCTTGCTCGAAGATTTCCACACATGCCGGCCCCATGTAGTGATCGGCCTGTGTTATGAGAACGCGTTTGTTTTCGACACTGGCATCCATATGGCATTCTCCCTGCAATTATCGCGAGCCGGCATGCAATTGCTGGGTTGCAACCGGCTGATGCGCCGTATCGATAAAGTCCTGAAATTTCTGTTTTCTGTGAGGCAGCGCAGACTCCCCACGGATGCGAGCTTTCCACCAGTCGAGGTAAAGCGATCCAAAATCGAACTCACTTTCGAGGACCCATGAGCGCTTTTTCTGCAGATATTCCATGGTGACTTCCCGCCAGTTATCGACGATACAAACCGGCAAATCCGCGAATAAAGAACAGATGGCTGACCTTAGCACAATCGGGACGGAACCCAGCAGAAGGGTCTCCCAGGTCCGATGACAATCGGTCGCGGCGCCAAGAGGACTTATCGTGAAGAAATGCCTGGCGTTGTTTTGCCAGCTCAGATTTCTATTGATGTTGATTTCCTCCAGGAACATCGACTCCATCTGGACGTTGCGGATGCATTGCATTCGGTCGCCTCTAAAGAGAGCGTGATGCCAATTGCAGTAGCCTGCGAGTTCCTTCTCCGTTAGCCTCGGTGCCTGTGTTCTCGCATCATCCAGCGATTTCTTCTGGGCCACCGGGGTACTGAAATATCCCCAGGGCAAACGTTTCAACCTAGTCACCTGGAACTGTAATTCGTATCATTGATTGAATTGGAATTCAGGAGATGATGCGATGGTTGGACGTGTGGCGGATGCGGTGGTGCTTAGCGAAGATGAGCGCCGTTTTCTTGAAGGTCAGGTCCGGCGG